>NZ_JACSWA010000044.1 GCF_016888125.1 Spirulina sp. CCY15215 | reverse complement strand
AGTTAGAACTGCGCTTACTTCCCAATGGTCAGATGCGTTTTTTCAATCCCCAAACTGGGGAGTATTTAAGAAGTCCAGATGAGTCCGAACGGGAACGAATTGAGGAACGACGGGAAAAAATGGAGGAACGACGACAGAAAATGGAGGAACGACGAGAAAAAATGGAGGAACGACGAGAAAAAATGGAGGAACGACGACAGAAAATTGAGGAACGACAAGAAAAAGAACAGGTACAGAGGACATTGCAAGAGTTGCGCGATCGCCTGATTGCGAAAGGATTAG
>NZ_JACSWA010000439.1 GCF_016888125.1 Spirulina sp. CCY15215 | reverse complement strand
TCGCTATTTTTAAAAAACTGACATAATGGGGGTAGTGCGTCCGTATAGCGTGTCCAAAGGACAAACATCTTGCTCGCTGTTTTTACATTTTTACAAAGCTGAGATGCACCCAAATCCATCAATTGCCGACTACCGAATTCCATTCTTTTTCCGCATCTTCAAGGGCTTGTTCAACACTTTTTTGACCAAGCATTGCCGCTTGTAAATTAGTGTAAATTGCTTTTTGTAATGCCTTGAGATTGTCCATTGCTGGAACTAAAATTTCAGCATCATTTAATTGTTGTGCGCCTACTTTTGACGCTTGTTCCAGGGGAGATAGATCGGTTTTCTCGTTTAATTTACCAATATATTCTTGTACTGAATCTTTAGTTGAAGGTAAAACACTCGCTTCCTTGGCAAAAGCTAATTGATTGGTTGAATTGGTCACAAATAAGGCGAATTTGAGCGCATCTTCCGGATTATCTGTATCCCGAGGAATGACCAAATTCATCACCGCGACATTCTTTTTTCCCGACTCTCCCGTGACTTGAGGTGCAACCTCTGAAACTTTGGCGATCGCCGGAGCATTATTTTCAATGGTAGGAAAAAACTGCGCCCCAGTTGCCAACAAAGCCGTTTCTCCCCCTTGATACAGTTCGATCGCGTAACGATGTCCTTGGGTGAGAACTTCCGGGGGAAGCAAATTTTGTTGATAAAGATCGACCCAATATTGAAAAGCTGCTTTTCCTTCTGGGGTATTAAACGCCGCTTTGCCCTCATCATCGACTAAACGTGCGCCCATTTTTACCAAAGATTCTAAAATTTCGCCAGAATCTTCGGGAACAAAACTCACAAAAAAGCCGTATTTTCCCGTCTTTTCCTTAATTTGCTTGGCCATGTTCGCCAATTCAGCATAAGTCGTCGGGGGCTGATCGAGTCCAGCTTCTTGCAAGAGCGATCGATTGTAGATGATAATTTGAGTCGTCAAATACCAAGGAATGCCAAAACTCTTATCTTTTAGGGTACTCGCTTGCCAGATATTGGGTAGATATTGCGATCGCGCTTCTGGGGAAATGCGATCGTCAAGTTCAAACCAAGCATTACGGGTAGCCAGTTGCGATGCAAAAGTCGGATTGAGATTGACCACATCGGGAGCCGTTTTCGCCGAAACCGCCGTGAGAATCTTGCTTTCCATCGCTGTCCAAGGGACATCCACCCAACGCACCTTCACCCCAGGATTTTCCGCCTCAAACTCCGCAATCAAATTGCCAAAATAGTCATTAAACTTTGGTTGAAGCTGCATCGTCCAAAACTCTATTTCTCCCGCATCATCCGCCGCAGGAGGCGAAGTACAGCCGATCAATGCGCTTAATGCCAGCCCTGCCAGAAGAGATAAACCCAAATGAAACGGCTTGTAAATTCCCACTTTGTCTATTAATTAACGATTTAATGAACAATTATCAGTCATCTGGGCAGATTTCACCATACCCCCTCGTTACGCATTATTCATCTAGGTTCCCACTCGGCCAAAAATCTTTTTTGATATTGTTATTTTTTAAAGCCGGAATAATTTGGTTTTTTATGATTTCTGAAACTAGGGTAAATACTTTTGTACGACACTCCAACCGGAAAGCGAGACAAAAAGAAAGCCAAAAAAGAGAATTGAATTGGTAATGAGATGAAGCGATCGCGCTTTTTCCCATTTCCCGATCGCCAAAGCACTCCCCCCAGAAATCAAAACCAAAGTTACCACCAAAATTCCCGCGACAAGGTGGGGAGAATGTCCCAAATTGCCGTAATAGCCTAATGTGCCAACAATACCAACAGTGAGTAAAAGTAACACTAAAAATACTAAAATACTGCCGATCGCCAGGTGAAATAACCGCAAACCTTGAGGATAAGATTGGTTTTTTAAACGCAAAATACGCATCCAAATTCCCGCGATCGCCAAAAGGAAATAAGCAGCGATCGCCAACCCCATCGACCAAGCTGCAATTTTCCAAAGCCAAAGAAAAGAAGGTAAATTCACAATCGTCTCAAAATATTTATTCTCGATTTATCCATCATAAAATCAAGGGTTATCATCAGGACAACCCCTAACTATTTTGTAAAACTTTTGACGTTAAGCAAACCAATTAAGCTGAGGGAAACTGACGATGATAAACTTCATCTTCTTTATTCGATACCAACTTCAAATCCGATCGCGGATAAGCATAACATAATAAAGCATATCCTTCCTCTTGTAACTCAGGAGAAAGTCCCATCACATCTTGTTCGACCTTGCCCTCCACAATCTTAGCAGCACAGGTCGTACAAACCCCAGCAGTGCAAGAAGACGGTAATTCAATTCCCTCTGCTAAAGCAACTTCCAGAATCTTTTGATCCTCTGCAACCGTAATTGTCTGGGTCGATCCTTCGTGATTAATTTCAACAGTATAGCGATTTGCCATTGCTTTTTCCTGTAGTCTTATCGGTAGTTTGTAAATTGTAATGCCACGGGGAAATCTTCTTGCTTGAGAAACTGAATAATTTCTTGCAGATCGTCCTTAGATTTGCTAGTAACTCTGACCGAATCTCCTTGAATTGAGGCTTGAACCTTTTTAAAATTATCTCGAATTGATTTGCTAAGTTTCTTTGCTAATTCTTGACTAATTCCCTTTTTTAAGGTTATTTCTTGACGAACGCGATCGCCACTGGCGGATTCAACCTTACCATATTCAAAAATCTTTTGGGAGAGTTCTCGCTTGGCTGCTTTTTGGCGCAAAATCCCGTGAATTGCATCCAAAGTCATATCACTATCAGTATTGACAGTAATTGCCGTTTCACTCAGTTCTACCGTGCTATTGGTATCTTTAAGATCGTAGCGACCTTTTATTTCTCTTTGGGTTTGATCGACTGTGTTAACCATTTCTTGATAGTCAAAATCGCTAACCACGTCAAAAGAGCAAGTCGAAGCCATAGTTTAGTAAACAGTAATCAGTAAGCAAAATCAGTTTTCCTTAAATCTTCCTTGTAAAAATAGGAGTCGCGATCGCAATTCCTCAGTCAAAGCAAGATTTAAGATTTAATCAAAATAGAAACGAGTCACAATTTTACGCTGTTCTTCTGCCTCCTCGCAAGTCTTCAATAGAGTATGACTATCGTGAAACGCAAAACAAACCAATTGCTGACAGCGTGCAGTGATTTCCCGGTTGCATAAAGCACTCGCTTCTCCTAGGGAAAGGCGATCGTTTTCGGGATTTTCCACGAGATGAATCACCATTTCCAAGACTTCTCGCGACTCTCTCGGCTGACGAGATAAACTTTGGGGTAAAATCACCGTCAACAGATTGGGATCGGCATTCATAGCCCCGCGAATGGCAGCTAAATTCGTTCCCGTTGCACCAGAAGTCATCAAACGGTTGCCCCCCAACACAAGGGCATAACTCATGGTCTCAATAATTTTTTGGTGCGCGAGGGGAAGGTGACGCGAACCTAGTAGGGCAATACGTTTGGAACTGGTTTGTTGAATAGCTGCCAGTTCTTGTGCTAACGTATCGATTTCTTTTACTTCGATGGACTGACTCAAATTGGTTACTCGGTTGGAACTTGTTTGCTGACAAAATAACGCTAGTCGTCGATCGCGAGACTAGAACAGAGCAATTTTATCTTAACAGAGGACTGGAAAATAGTTTCCCCTGGTTAGAGAACTGGGGCAACTTTGGCTGCTTCTTCCTGCAAAAGTCCCGTTAATAAAGAGGCTGGGGGTTGACCGTGAGGCCAAGCAAAGGCATGGCGAAAGGCGGCATCCTGACAGGCTTGCAGTTGCCTAAAATCGATAATATCGAGGGTGAGTAAATTTTCGTACTCGAAGGGCAAACGGACGTTATGCAGCCCAGCATTATCGGTACAAATGGCAATATCAACTCCCGCTTCAAAACAGCGATCGAAGACGATTTTCAGTTGTTTGGGGTCTTCTAGGGTGCCGGTTTTGATATAAGTAGTGGGACAAACTTCCAAGCATTGCCCGTTGGCGGCTAATTCGGGCAATAATTCTGGGTAGTGTAGGGGAATTTGGATGCCATGACCGATCCGCAACAAATAGGGGAGAAGTTCCGGATAACAGCCGTCGCGGGTTTCGTAGAGATGTCCTGTCGTCTTTAAGCCCCGCGATCGCGCATAACGGTACAATTGCACGAATTCATCAAGGCGATCGCCATAATGGGCATCTCCCCCCGCAACATCGATCGCGCAAACATATTGGGGATAATTCACTGCCAATTCCGCGATCGCCTTATTCACCTCATAAGGTAAGCGAGAGTGCATACAGAGGATTTGGCTGGTAACGATGGGACACTCTACCAACTGAGAAGCGTGTCCTACTGTCTCCACGATCGCCTGCATCTGGTCGATGCGATCGTTTTGGCTCAAATCCTCGGAAGTCCGAAGATAGGGCGTATAGCGCAATTCCAGGTAAGCTAAATTCTCAAAAATATACGCCCCACGAATGAGGCGATAAATAAAATAAGGAAGTGTCTCTTCGGTTTGAACTTTTTCGACGAGGGTGTGTAACTCTAAATACTCATCTAGGGTATTGCGGGGACGAGTGTAAAACCCTTCAAAGTCTGAATATTCGGGAAAGCGGGCTATTAATTCCTGATTATGACGCTGACAGTAGCGCCAAAAGATACGAGGAACCACAGATCCCCCTAGATGACGATGTAATTCTGCGTATAAAGCCATAACTTAAGATTTACAATTTGTAACTTAATTTTATTTTATCGTTTTTTCCGGTAAGTCGTACAATCCTTAATTTCAAGGAATTTCTGAGAAACAAGTTCGACGAATCGAACAAGGAAAATCTCAAAAATTATCAGCATTGCAAAAACTGGCACAAGCACATCAGATGACTTTAAATGACTATTTGGAAACTATTGCTCAAACTGTTTCTGAATTACGCTCTCAAAACTAGGGATTGTGGGTTTTCCAATCACTTCTCAATCTCCTTGCAGGATCGAGTTTAAGTGCCTAACGCTCATTGTACTTTTTCCCTCAACGATCGCAAGAGGGAGTTTAAATTGAATAAAATGTCAACTCAATTACTCATTCCCCCCTTGACATTTTTCCCATTGAGTCCAGATAATGGTAGTTTGTGAAAACTGTCGTATAAGAGCGAGACCCTTGGCAAACGTTATTGTTATTGGTGCCCAGTGGGGAGACGAAGGAAAAGGCAAGATTACCGATTTGTTGAGTCGATCGGCGGATGTCGTCGTGCGTTACCAAGGTGGGGTAAATGCCGGACATACTGTGGTCGTCCGCGATCGCACGTTTAAACTCCATTTAATTCCCTCGGGCATTCTTTACCCGAAAACCCAATGTATTATCGGTTCCGGCACCGTTATTGACCCAAAAGTGCTGATCGAAGAAATCGACCAACTCGAAACCTTGGGAATTTCGAGCGATAATCTCTATATCTCCCAAACAGCCCATGTAACAATGCCCTATCACCGTCTCATCGACCAAGCATCGGAAGAGAAGCGGGGAAAACACAAAATCGGAACCACCAAACGGGGGATCGGTCCAACCTACGCGGATAAATCTGAACGTGCAGGGATTCGGATTATTGACCTATTGGACGCAGCAGGATTACCGAAATTGCTGAGGCGATCGGTCAAAGCCAAAAATGAAGTTTTAGAAAAACTTTACAATTTAGAGCCGCTTAATCCTGAAGATGTTATCGCACAATACTTAAAGTACGCCGATCGCCTGCGTTCTCATGTTGTCGATAGTTCTCTCAAAATCGATGAAGCTGTTAAGGGTCGCAAAAATATTTTATTTGAAGGGGCGCAAGGGACACTCTTAGATTTAGATCACGGGACTTATCCCTATGTCACCTCCTCTAACCCTATTGCTGGCGGTGCCTGCGTCGGTGCAGGAGTCGGACCGACTATCATCGATCGCGTGATCGGGGTCGCAAAAGCCTATACTACCCGTGTAGGTGAAGGTCCCTTCCCCACAGAATTACACGACGAGATCGGCACCCTATTAGGCGATCGCGGGGCGGAATTTGGCACTACCACCGGTCGCCGTCGTCGTTGCGGTTGGTTTGATGCGGTCATCGGTCGCTATGCCGTGCGGATCAATGGGTTAGACTGTCTGGCAATTACCAAACTTGACGTTTTGGATAGTTTGGAGGAAATCAAAGTTTGCGTTGCCTATGACGTAGACGGCGAAAAATGCCATCATCTCCCCAGCAGTACTTCCCAGTTTGCCAAATGCCGTCCCCTTTACAAAACGCTACCGGGATGGAAACAATCCACAGAAGAATGTCGTAATTTAGATGATTTACCTCAAAAAGCATTAGACTATCTCAAGTTCCTTGCTGAATTGATGGAAGTTCCTATTGCGATCGTTTCTTTGGGAGCCAGTCGCGACCAAACTATCATCGTTGAAGACCCCATTCACGGACCCAAACGTGCCTTACTGATTTAACCCATAAACAACCCCTAAAAAACCATGTCAGTTACGATTGAATGTCAAAAAAGACCGGAAATGAGCAAGTCAGGAGCCTTGCGTCGTGAAGGCTTAATTCCTGCTAATTTATACGGTCACGATGGTGCAAACTCTGTACACCTTGTTATTAAACGGAAAGAAGCCGAAACCCTTCTGCGTCATGCTGCAGCCAATAAAACTATTGTTGAGGTCAATATTCCCGATTTATCTTGGCAGGGAACAACCGTGATTAGAGAAGTACAAACTCATCCCTGGAAAGGTACAATTTATCATCTCAGTTTCTTCGCGGTTGACAAACCTGAAGATTAAATTCACAATCATTAAAGCAGAAAAGGCGTATGAGAATGCGCCTTTTTTTGAGCCTTTTTGAGACTATTTTTCCTTTTCTCTTTCTCGAGCAATATAAACTTAAACACAGTGCAACAACTATGAAAAAATATAATGTCTACGGTATCGGCAATGCTCTCGTTGATATAGAATTTGAAGTTTCTCCAACACAATTAAAGGAACTTCAAATTGATAAGGGAGTAATGACCTTAGTTGATGAATTGCGCCATTGGGATTTAGTTGATACGCTAAAAGCATTCCCTTGCAAAAAAAGTTGCGGTGGATCTGCTGCGAATACAATGGTTGCTTTAAGTCAATTGGGTAGCAAGGGATTTTATTCTTGTAAAGTGGCTGCGGATGAAACAGGCTCTTTCTTTTTAGAAGATTTATTACGCTGTGGTGTCGAGACGAATTTACAGCACCAACATCGCGAGGCTGGAATTACGGGGAAATGTTTAGTTTTTGTTACCCCTGATGCCGATCGCAGCATGAATACTTTTCTAGGAATTACAGGAAATTTTTCTACGGATGAATTGGTTGCAGAAGAATTAAAAAATTCAGAGTATTTATATATTGAAGGTTATTTGATGCCCTCTCCAACAGGGAAAGAAGCAGCAATTCGCGCTCGAGAAATTGCGGAAGAAGCAGAGGTTAAAACCAGTCTTTCTTTGTCCGATCCGAATATGGCTGAGTTTTTCAAAGAAGGGCTATTAGCAGTGATTGGGTCAGGTTTAGATTTAATTTTTGCCAATGAAAGTGAAGTTTTAAAACTGGCAGAAACGGATAATTTAGCGGATGGGATTGAATATCTCAAAACCATTACTAAATGTTTTGCTGTGACTCGGGGAGGGCAAGGATCCCTCATTTTTGATGGCGAAAAACTGCTGGAAATTGCTCCAGTTTCCGTGGAGGCGATCGATACTGTTGGTGCAGGAGATATGTACGCAGGAGCTTTTTTACATGGTATTACTGAGGGAATGAGTTTTACCGAAGCGGGAAATTTAGCCTCTCATGCCGCAGCCAAAATTGTGACTCGTTTTGGTCCTCGCATGGAAACGGAGGAGTTACAATCTTTGTTAATCAGCTAATAATATCGAATCCGGTTAATGGGTATAACAAGGTTAATCAGCTAATAATATCGAATCCGGTTAATGGGTATAACAAGGTTAATCAGCTAATAATATCAAATCCGGTTAATGGGTATAACAAGCGGGCAAGATGCCCGCACTACTGTAATAATTGAATATTATCGTAGTGGGAGCGTCTCGCTCCCTAGATTTTTAATGATAGTATTCATACGGATTTGATATAATTTTAGGCAGAGAATATTCAACTCATCGCTTAGGTTAAAATGCTAGGTTAAAATGCGGAATATTTTCCGCGATCGCACCATGTTATTTGGCTTGTTCTCTGTGATAACTTAGTAATAAGAAGAAAAGCAATTGGTTTCCTTCAGTGTTTATCATTTAGTGTTCATTTAGTGTTTATGTTGATAAGCGCCAATTTCAGGATAAAAAGGCGCTATTTCCTCTTTAATTTCTAAAGTTGAACTTAATTGCTCTAACATCGATCGCAGGACGGGATCGGGAGAAAAACGCAAATAAGTTTCGCTAATTTCCAGAGCAACATGACGATTGCCCAAATGATAAGCAGCTTTGAGTAATCCGAGGGGAGTCTTGGCTTGAACCGTTAAAATAGGCTCAGGTTTGGCAATAATACAAACAATTTCCCCCGTTTCTGCTTGAAGAAAGTCGCCATCGCTGATAACAGTTCCTCTGGGTAGTTTCAGAACAAATACATGACCATCAGAAGTTTCCAAACGATGGCGACTGCGAGTTCTTTCTTCAGCACTAAGAGGAAGATGTAAACAATCTTGCCTCGCGATCGCGGGCTTCGTCAGACGCTGAGTGAGAGTTAACATGAAAAATTGCCGATCGCGTTACGGATTGTAACAATAGGGTTTGGAGGGTTTGGAGACCAAACCCCTACTATTGTAATTGTCTCATTGCACTTTGAATGCGTCTTTCGAGATCGACATCGCCCCCTTGAATTTGAGAGGTAATTTGATTAAAACGTTCGATCGATAGCCCGTTATCTCGCACAATTCGACGAGATTCATTGCAATAAGTTACGGCAATTTGTCTGGCATTGCCAGGAAGTCCGCTAAAGCTGGCACCCGCATTACAAGCAATATTAGGGGGAGCATTAGGAGTGACGATTTTTTTGATGTCATTGTAAGCCGATTGACGAATGGGTTCCATGTCTAAAACGGCTCTGGCATAACTTTGAATCTCGCCATTGGTAACATTTTGAGCTTGAGCGACAGTATCGAACAAATGAGGAGCAGGACGGGTGATATCCGGCACAACACCAACACCAATAGCTGCGATCGCCAAACCCGCGATCGCTAGGGAGCGAAGGACGGGTTGGCCGATATTCTGAGACAGTTTTGCGATCGTTAACATAAATGTAAAAAAAACAAACAGGCAATGGATAAATGGTAATCTTCCTCTCCAGAGTTATTTTACGCAAGATAAGTTCCTCAGTGTCAAATTCCTTGCAACTGCTCAGAGGGATTGAAAAATTGGCGGGAGATACCGCGAGTGACGAGTAAAACCACAACCAGTTCCGCAAAAGCAACCATAAACATGATGATAATCTGATAGAGAGCGGCATCAATGGGGTCAACACCGCTTAGAACTTGACCGGTTAGGGTGCCGGGTAAAGTCACGAGTCCCACCACCATCATGCGGTTAATTAGGGGGATCAGACCGGCTCGAATGGCATCTTTGCGGTAAGAAGCGACGGCTTGTTGGGAGGTTGCACCCAAACTGAGATGGGTTTCAATTTCGATGGCGCTGCGATCGATCGCACTCGCCAAACGCTCCCCCGAAATAGCGGCGGTATTCATAGCATTACCGAGGATCATCCCCCCTAAAGGAATGAGATATTGGGGACTGTACCAAATTTGCGGTTGAACGATGGCGATAATAATGTAACTCAAGGTTAAAAAAAGACCAGCGAGTAAAGACCCCCAGATGATGGGGAAAAGAGGTTTATGTTGGGGGGCGATCCGGTTGTGGGTGACGATCGCCGCCACGGAGAGCATGAAAATCAGGACAGCAAGGACAGCCCAAGGGCTATTGAGGTCAAAAACAAAGGCGAGGAAATAACCTGCCACGAGAAGTTGTAGGACGGTGCGAAGAGACGCGATCGCCATTTGTCCGGCCAGTCCCAACCGTTGCCATGCTGCTAGGGCGATGGCGATCGCCATCAAAGCCAAACCTAAAGCGACATCAAATAGATCGAGGGAAATTAAAGAATTCATGCTATGACTATAAGATTCACTATACATTATTCCTCTATGCGATCGCCGACCGTCAAATTTAAACCAATTTCAAACATTCTTTGCCAAGGGGAAAATATCTCTATTTCCCATTGCCATTGTAAGAAAGAATGGTGCATAGTTTGTTCCCAAACTGCATAAATTCTCTTTTTCATCTCTGCATGAATTTCCTTTTCTTTGCCATTAAAATCGTAATAAGACGCATCGATCGCCGGTAAATAATTCTTGACCAGATCCATGCGAACAATCGTTTGATAAGCCCAACCTTCCAATAAATGATAGATTTTGTTAGTTGTAATAGCATGGCGATCGCTGGCATCAATACCGATAATTGCTGTCGCTAAAACCGTCCCAATTGTGTTAGAAGAGGTATTCCAACAGCCATAAGCGAGAAGTTCATCCCAAGCAGCAAAATCATCCAGTAACTGCACTAACTCAGTTTCTCCCCCATTGGCAAAAGCAACATCGGCGATCGCAACAGGTTTACCCTCTTCTAAAAATGTCGCAATGCGATCGACAAAAAAAGGTAAATTACGATGAGTAGTATAGGTTAAATCTTTAATCGGATTGTCCCAGGCTTCTTGCATTACTTGACCAGGGGTATTAACAGCTAAAATAAAATCGGCTGTTTCTGGTGTAGAAACCAGACAACCTCCCACTGCTAAAATATGCGCCTTTAAACTTTCTCCCAAAGGACGATCTTCATATAGAGGGATAATTTGTTCTGAATAAATTGAACTATAAAGCAAATAAATTTTTCTACGAATGTCGCGCAACTGCAAACAAATACGGGCCAGTAATGTACACCCCACTTCATCAGCACCGGGGTATAAGTTAATCTTTTTCTGTAGGCGCTTGGTACTGATTTCTTTAACTACTTCTTGGCGATCTCTGGCAGTAAATCCATAGATCGCGCAATCATCTTGGGGAATCGATAAAAAATCAATAATTCCTCTTTCTACTAACGCGATCGCCTGTTTATTAATAATCAAATTCTGTTTTCGTCGCTGACAATAATCCTGTAAATATTCGGCAGGAAGTTCGCGATCAATGCGACTCAATTCCTCTGTTTCTGCTTCTGTTATACCTTCTCGTTGCTGCTTATCTTGCAACCATCCCCAGCGAAAGATTCTCTCCCCAAATTCCTCATAATAATCTGGTTCCTCTTCACTACTATTATAGCTTGGCGATCGCATAATTAGATTGCTGGCTAAAATGAGCAAATCAGGATACTTTTCTTTCAATCTGGAAATGCGATCGAGGCGATCGCGCAATAATTCCTCAGAATCTTGATGCAGTCGGGAAGGTAATAAACCCCCATAAACCAACATTTCAATTGATAAAATTGCCCCTTGACACTCCGATATTTTAACTTCGATCCAGTCCCAAAGGCGATCGCCTTTGGCGGGTTGTTTTTTCACCCCCAACAAACTTCGGGGGGGAACAACCAATTCCAAATTATTTTGTAACTTGGCGATCGCTTGGGGATAATCAAAATTGCAAGGCCGTTCATCAAGGGGAATATAGAGAATTTTCATCAATTATTAATGCTCCCTGTAAATATTGTTCTTGTAATTAAACGGGTGAGCCAATTAAGACCCACCCTAAAATTACACTAAACCAAAGCCCCCTCTAACTTCGGCATTTGACCTTCAGGAATAACCCGTCCGAAATCCTCAAAATTCTCAATTTCATTAAAATTTAGATAACGGTATAAATCACCCTTAAACGGATCGACCTTTTCCGCGACAATAGATAAATACTCCTCAACTGTAGGAATTTTACCCAACAAAGCGCAAACTGCCGCCAATTCTGCCGAACCGAGATAGACTTGTGCGCCCTTACCCATGCGATTGTTAAAATTACGGGTAGAGGTAGAAAAGACCGTCGCACCATCCTCAACTCGTGCTTGGTTGCCCATACAGAGAGAACATCCTGGCATTTCCGTCCTTGCCCCCGCAGCCGCAAAGATAGCATACATTCCTTCTTCTTTCAATTGTTGTTCATCCATGCGAGTAGGGGGACAGACCCAGAGACGACCTTTGACCGTACCTGCACCTTCTAAAATCTTAGCAGCAGCGCGATAATGTCCGATATTGGTCATACAGGAGCCAATAAACACCTCATCTACCTTATCCCCCGCACATTCGCTCATTAACTTCACATTATCTGGGTCATTGGGTGCTGCTAGGATCGGCTCTTTAATCTCGCTTAAATTCACCTCAATAACATCCACATATTCAGCATCCTCATCCGCAGACATTAAACTGGGATTTGCTAACCATGCTTCCATCTTGGCAATGCGACGCAATAGGGTACGGGCATCTTGATAGCCCCGTGCGATCATATTTTTCATTAACACCACATTAGAACGCAAATATTCCGCTATAGTTTCCTCGCTGAGTTTAATGGTACTGCCAGAACACGATCGCTCGGCGGTGGCATCAGTCAACTCGAACGCCTGTTCTACTTTTAGATCCGGTAAACCTTCCATTTCCATAATGCGACCGTTGAAAACATTGATTTTATTCTCTTTGCCCACGGTTAATTTACCCTGCTGCATGGCAACCCAAGGAATAGCATTGACGATATCTCGCAAGGTGACACCGGGTTGTAATTCTCCCGAAAACTTGACTAAAACCGACTCGGGCATATCTAAAGGCATAGCCCCCAAAGCGGCAGCAAAGGCGACTAAACCGGAGCCAGCAGGGAAGGAAATCCCCAAGGGGAAACGAGTGTGAGAATCTCCTCCCGTGCCTACGGTATCCGGTAGCAGCATTCGATTTAACCACGAGTGAATAATGCCATCTCCCGGACGCAGAGATACACCGCCTCGGGTGGCAAAGAAATCGGGGAGATTTTTGTGAGTTTCAATATCGACGGGTTTGGGATAAGCGGCAGTATGACAGAAGGTTTGTAAGGTGAGGTCGGCGCTGAAACCCAAGCAAGCCAGTTCTTTTAACTCATCCCGCGTCATCGGTCCCGTGGTATCTTGGGAGCCTACTGTGGTCATAATCGGTTCGCAGGAAGTCCCCGATCGCACTCCAGGCAATCCGCAGGCTTTCCCTACCATCTTCTGTGCTAAAGTAAAGCCCTTGCCCGTATCTTCTGGCAGGGTAGGACGAGCAAAAAGTGTTGTTGGCTCTAAGCCTAACGCCTCGCGGGTCTTATCCGTCAGTCCCCGCCCAATAAGGAGAGGAATGCGTCCTCCCGATCGCACTTCATCAAGAATTGTATCGGGTTTCAAGGTAAAGGTAGAAATGATTTCTCCGGTTTTATTAGTAATTTCGCCTTTGTAGGGATAAATAGTAATCACATCTCCCGTGTTCATTTGTGCGACATCACATTCAATCGGTAATGCTCCCGAATCTTCTGCCGTATTGAAGAAAATTGGCGCAATTTTCCCCCCTAAAATATAACCTCCTGCGCGTTTGTTGGGGATGAAGGGAATATCATTGCCAATATGCCACAGCAGGGAGTTGATTGCAGATTTACGCGAAGAACCGGTTCCCACAACATCGCCAATATAAGCAACAGGATGCCCTTTTTTCTTTAAGTCTGCAATGGTTTGCAATCCTTCCGGCATCAAGGACTCTAACATGGCGAGGGCATGGAGGGGGATATCCGGGCGAGTGGTGGCGTGAGGGGCGGGGGAAAGGTCGTCGGTGTTGGTTTCGCCTGGGACTTTAAAGACTGTTACGGTAATGCTTTCGGGGACTTTGGGTTTGTTGATAAACCAGACCCCATTTGCCCAGGCATCGATGACCTGTTTGGCGTAAGGATTGGTGTCTGAGAGGTGTAAAACGTCGTTGAAGGCATCGAAGACTAATAGGGTCTTACTGAGGGCTGTAGCGGCTTCTGAGGCGAGGGTTGAGTCGCGAGATTTTAGGAGGTCTACTAAAGATTGTACGTTATAACCTCCCACCATCGTCCCTAAGAGTGCGATCGCCCCCTGTTTGGAGATTAAGGGACATTCGATCTCTCCTTTGGCGATACCCGTGAGGAAACCCGCTTTCACGTAGGCTGCTTCATCGACACCGGGAGGAATGCGATCGCGCAATAACATTAGTAATTCTTCTTTTTCCGCTTCGGGGGGATTTTTCAGCATTTCGCAAAGTTCTG
>NZ_JACSWA010000438.1 GCF_016888125.1 Spirulina sp. CCY15215 | reverse complement strand
CCATATCTAAAAAGGGAATCACCTGCAACAAATAAATATTATCTTGCTCCTGCACTAAAGTGATGCGATCTTCGATAGAAATGCGCCAGCCATTATCACCCGATCGCGCCCCTTGACGATAGCCGCGCAAAGTTTGACCGCCCCCAATACCAAATTTTTCCGACCCCAAGAGATTATCGGGAGAAAGCTGTACATCCCCTTGAATGACGAATAAATGGCGATCGCTTAAACGATGCAAGCGTTGTGCCTGTCCCGTCCAACTGAAAAACTGACCGTCGGGGGTAGGATCATTATTGTTGGTTGCATCCCACATATCTAAGCCAAAATTAAACTGAGAACGAAAAATCCAAGCACCGAGGCGATCGCGCTTAAGATAGTCCTGTCCAAAACTTAACACCATTGTGCGGGTACTTCCGTCGGCTTCTGCCCCACTACTAAAAGAAGTTCCTGTATTATTAAACAGGAAAGTTTGTCCGGTTTTATGTCGCAACCCAAGAGAGAGGGCAAATTCTTCCGTAAATTTACGGATTAAAGGTTGGCGCAGGGAAATCTCGTAAGTTTCCGACTCTCCCCGAATACCCAAGACATCGAAAGGAGATTGGGTCACATTATTGCGATCGATAGTGA
>NZ_JACSWA010000437.1 GCF_016888125.1 Spirulina sp. CCY15215 | reverse complement strand
ATTAGATACAGTAATTGTCCTGTTAAAAGTGCAATACAAAAGCACCCTAATTAAACAACTCCAAGGCGGTAGCGAAACTAATATAAAGCCGTCCTATCAGGACGGGGTTTCTACCCAATTTTTCGATGATTTCGAGTAATGATTTTAGAACTGGCGTAACGATTGAGTTAGATGGCTCGGTTTGGCGCGTTACTGAATTTCTCCATGTTAAACCAGGAAAGGGTTCGGCGTTTGTGCGAACCAAACTGAAAAACGTGCAAACGGGAAATACAGTAGACAAAACCTTTCGAGCCGGAGAAACTGTTCCCCAAGCGATTCTCGAAAAAAGAACCAAGCAATACACCTATAAAGACGGTGACGATCTGGTTTTCATGGATATGGAATCTTATGAGGAAATGCGCTTGAATCCCGATTCCGTGGGCGATCGCATCAAATACCTTAAAGAAGAAATGGAAGTCAATATCGTTATGTGGGGAGAACGAGTTTTAGAAGTTGAACTTCCCAACACTGTTGTTTTAGAAGTCACTGAAACCGATCCAGGGGTTAAAGGGGATACAGCAACAGGAGGAACAAAGCCGGCGATCGTGGAAACTGGAGCGCAGGTTATGGTGCCACTCTTTATTTCTGTGGGAGAAAAGATTAAAATTGACACCCGCAATGATTCTTACATCGAAAGAAGTAAGTCGTAACTCAGGGAACAGGAAACAGTGATGATAACTGGTAACTGGTAACTGGTAACTGGTAACTGGTAACTGGTAACTGGTAACTGGTAACTTAATCCGCACACGCTATTGGGATTTGCAATCGGTGTCTATTGATTTTCAACAAGTCCGCGAATTATTAGCGGCGATCGCCCAGACAGATATTGTCGAACTAAGTTTGAAGAGCGAGGAGTTTGAACTAACGGTGAAAAAAGGGACGAGTTCCTTATCCACTGTTAGTTCTCCTGAATCGGCTGGAACATTGACAACCCCAACTTCTCCTTCTTTGTCTAAACTACCTCCCCCCTCTCCTCTTGTTATGGATTCTACTCCCCCACTCACTGTGGATCCTGGCTGGGTAGAAATTACCTCGCCTATGGTGGGAACATTTTATCGCTCTCCTGCCCCAGACGAATCGCCATTTATTGCGATCGGCGATCGCGTCAATATCGGGCAAACTGTTTGTATTATTGAGGCGATGAAGCTCATGAATGAAATTGAAGCTGAGGTATCAGGGCAGGTTATGGAGATTATGGTGGAAAATTCAGAACCAGTAGAGTATGGTCAAGTTCTCATGCGCGTCAAACCCGACTAACCCCTTGAGGAAAGGCAAAAATCAAATATCGGTGTTTGCTATCATTGTCATTATCTGAGAAAGACTGTTAGAATTCGGAGATCGACATTTTTGCTTGAGGTTTATGGAACTTACCCAATCCGTATCGCAGGAAGTCGTACAGCAATTAGCTGACTACTTCAGTATTCTCAGCGAACCCATGCGCTTACGAATTTTGACTTTTCTGCGTGATGGGGAAAAGTGCGTACAGGAATTGGTTGAAGCGACGCAAACCAGTCAGGCCAATGTCTCAAAGCATTTGAAGGTGATGTTGCAAGCCGGTATTCTCAGTCGCCGCACTGTGGGAACATCTGCTTATTACTGGGTCGAAGATCCGTTAATTTACGAATTATGTAATTTAGTTTGCCATCGTCTTGCGGCTCGCATTGAGCAGCAAGCCCAAGAATTTCGCGATTTTAGTCTCGCGAATGGAAAGCCTGATTCAGTGATTCAGTCACCAGTCACCAGTTAAAGATCGAAGTCAGCTTCAAAACTTTGGCGGGTTAAGGGCTGATCGAGTAAAAGACCTTCTCCTCCCAAGACTTCTATGGGTTCTCCTTCCATTTCTAGCCAGACTTTGCCATCAGGATTTAAACTGGTTGCCGTGTAAAGGATTTGAGCCACTCGTCCGGTCATGGAAGCGGTGCCTCCTCCGAGGGAAAATTCTTCAGAGAGATTGACATGGACTCCATCAGATTTGAGCGTCACATTTCGCAATTTTGTGCCTTCTGGGATGGTGGTAGCATGGCGATCGCTTTGGGGACCTGCAAGCAATTGCTGCATGGCATTTTCGAGAATGGCTTCTGGCGAACTGTCAGTCTTAACCTCAATATCGACGGTGCTAGAAACTATTTCAATATCGCTGCTTTGAGCATCAAACCAATAAATTTCTAGGGTTTGTTCTTTGGCATCTTCTGGCTTATTGGGGGCGCTGGCAACGGGTTCTTGTGTTGTGGGGGTTTCTGGCGGTTGCGTTGTTTCTGTGGGGGTTGGAGATGTCTTAGGAGGAGGAGAAGAAGTTGTTTGTGTGTCATCACCTTGACACCCCGAGGCGATCGCGCTGGCAATTAGGGCGATCGCGATGGTCGCGAGGGAAAATCGGGTTGAGTTGTGCTGTTGTTGGTTTTGCATGAAATCCTCCTTCTACCAATTCGTATTCTATTATTCGCTATTGTTGTCTATTCTTCAGGAGCGGAGGGGAGATTTTCCGGCTCGATGCGAATATAAGCGGCTAATTCGAGGCGATCGCTTTCTATTTCTAATTGTAGGAGGCGCAGGACTATTCCGGATGTGTCTAAATTTTGCCAATTGAGACGCTCTCCGAGGGTATCCTCGACAATATCAGCAAAAATGGGGGGCAGGGGGCGATCGTTGAGCAGAATTTCGGGTTTTACCAGTTTTAAATTCTGTCTGTTGCCAATTTCTAGTCCAGTTTCGATCTGGAGTTTCACGCGGTTAATTTCTTGGCTATTGGTTTCGGTTCCGCTTAAAGTAACTTGCATTTGGAGGCGATCGCCCAAGGTGGCTTCGGAAGTATCCCCTTCTCTAAAATCTATTTGCAAATCTTCTAATTGATATTTTTGGCGATCGCCACCTGGAATACTAGCAGCAATGCGTTCTACAGCCTGTTGCAGGCGATTGGCAAAGAGGGGGGAGGAAAAAGCTGTATTGAGGTCTTCTTCCGTCAGAACGAGGCGAACTGCCCCTTGTACCGGTTGACGAAAGGAGCGACGAAAATTTTTAGTGTCGCGTTGCAGGCGATCTATATTGATGCTGAGGGGATCGGTTTCCAGTTCAAAAACGGCAATTCGCAATCCTGCGGTGGGTTCAATACCGCGAGTGGCAATTCGCAGGCGATCGACTTTTCCGGACAGGAGTTGATGAGTGGGAGTATTATCGATGCGAACTTTGATGACTTCTGCTTCGGCAAAACGAGAACGAAGGTTGCTTTCAATAATGGTATCAAGAGCAAATCCTGTCGGGGCGATCGCCGATAACAATCCAGAAAGAATGATAATAATGATTTCCATCAACAGAAATATAAGGAGATCAAAAGATTTATCTAAAGTGATTTATTCACAAATAAACTCACAAATGAGGAAGCGACCCCAATCGAGGTCGCTCCCTGTCACTCACTCATCACTTCAACTTAAAAAGATGTTGGGAGTCTTGCCGTGTTTCGACCCCAGATTCTTTTCTCGTTGTTGCTTTTCCTCACACACAAGCTAATTATGTCGATTTCTCGATTCTGCCTTTTACAAGTATGTGCCACTTTGAAAAGTGTCTCTTAAGGGTTGACAATTTTCCCATCATTCTATAGACATTTACTGTTGTCTGTCTAGGAATGTAAAGTAAAAGAAAATTGTAACAGAAGTTGAAAATTTAAGTTGAAAATTTAAGTTGAAAATTAAAGAAACCTAACTTTTTTGAAAAAGTTAGGTTTCTTAGTTTTACAATCGCTATTTAGAGGCGATAGATAGGTTCTTAAGCGTCAGCAGCTTTGCGCTTGCGGATGGAAGTACCAGCAAGTCCGCTAATTGCTAATAAACCTAAGATGGTAGCAGGTTCGGGAACGCCCTCAACAGTGACAGCCGCGCCAGAGAAGGTCAAGCCTTTTAATTTTCCTTGAGGATCGCTTTCGAGAAGGGATGTGACCTGTAAAGCAGTCAAACCTGCAACTTGGAAGGTTAAGACTCCTTTTCCTGCTGTAGTTTCGTAGTTATTACCCAAGAACATACCGTCAAAGAAGAAGTTGAAAGAAGTGGAGCCACTGATTCCGCCTGCGTCAGAATATTCAAAACCAGTAATCTTAGTCAGGTTGAAAGTATCATTCCCGTCAGCAACACCTTTTAGAGGAACTGGAGCCCCAAAATTCCCAGCAACAACCCAGTCACTAAGACGATCGGAGTAGGTTTTGTTTGTACTTAGGTCTATAAAGGACTGAACTTCTCCAACTAATGGCATACTCAAATCCTTAAGAAATGCACTTTGATAGTTGGCAAAAGTTCCCGTGCCATTGACAATTTCTACTTCAGCTAAGTCATTATCAATGCCCATTGTATTAACGTTGGTGTAGAGACTATCAACGAAATCAAGATAGCCGCTAGATAAGTTGAGCTTAACGTTTTCGTTACTAATTTGGAAACTGCCCGCAAATCCTCCGGCTTCAGCAGAGCCAACATTGAGAGCCATACCAGCAACAACGAGAGGAAGAGCGATCGCCGCTTTGGTGATTTTGGAGAAGAGAGTAGATTGAACAGTCATGATTAGTACCTCGATATTGCTAGAAGAGTTAGTTTAGTTTCTTGAAGAATGGGGATAGCGCGATTTAGGTTCTGTGGTTTATGGGTTTACAGCTTGTTAAAATCCCGCTTCCCCCGACTCAAATATGTTTATTTGTTTTTTGTCTGACGGAGATGCTTTTGGAACACCCGGTTAGGAACTTGTCCTTGCGCTTATCTATAACAATAAGGGTTGCTTCTGGAAAATGCAACCGTAAAATTACTTCTTGATTAACTCTTTATATTTCTCTGGACTTTTTTAAGGAAATGATGAACTTGTCGGATAAGAATTCTTTGTGTTCTAGAAAATATCACTTTTTTGTTGTGTCGATCGCACTCCTCTTGTGATCCAGAATAACATGGACTGTGCGATCGCGCAATTCAACCGCAAATTTACGCAAAGCGATCGCCGAATTGAGAGAAAAAGATAAAATAGGCAAGCTAATACACCGACCTCCACGGATAATAAAGCATAGTTCAGTCCTCCATCTTTCATTGCCCAATGATTTTTCCAGATTTTTCCCAATTCAGCGAACTTGCCAAACAAGGTAACTTTGTCCCCGTCTATCAAGAATGGGTAGCTGACCTCGAAACTCCTGTTTCTGCTTGGTATAAGGTCTGTGCAGGACAACCCTATAATATTTTGCTTGAGTCTGTAGAGGGGGGGGAAAATCTGGGACGCTATAGTTGGTTAGCCAGCGATCCAGCATGGATTTTAGAAGCGAGAGGCGATCGCACCACCCAAACTCACCGAGATGGAAGCATCAATACCTTTACCGGCAATCCTTTCCATATTTTGGCAGAATGCTTAGAACCCTATCAGCCCGCCAATTTACCCCAACTTCCTCCCGGTATTGGTGGTTTATTTGGCTTTTGGGGTTACGAACTGATTAACTGGATCGAACCGCGAGTCCCCATCTATCCTCTTCAAGCAGGGGATCTTCCCGATGGCATCTGGTTGCACTTCGATAGTTTAATTGTTTTCGATCAAGTGAAGCGGAAAATTTGGGCGATCGCCTATGCAGACCTGCGATCGCCCCAAACCGACCTCAAAAGCGCCTATCAATCAGCCTGCGATCGCGTTACGTCCCTACTTCTCAAACTCAAACTTCCTCTTCCCGTCGAAGCGACACAATTAGAATGGTATCCTCAGAGCCAAAATACCGATCCGCTTTATGAGAGCAATACCAGCAAAGAACAGTATTGTGCGAATGTCGAAAAAGCGAAGGAATATATTCGGGCGGGAGATATCTTTCAAGTGGTTATTTCTCAACGTCTATCTGCTGCTTATACAGGTTCTCCCTTTAGTCTTTATCGTTCCCTGCGCCTAGTTAACCCTTCTCCTTATATGGCCTACTTTAACTTCGGGGATTGGCAAATCATCGGTTCGAGTCCCGAAGTCATGGTGAAAGCGGAAAAACTCCCCGAGGGGATAACTCGCGCTACTGTTCGACCGATCGCCGGGACTCGCAAACGCGGACAAACTTTCGCTGAAGATAAAGCCTTGGAAGAAGACCTCCTTAAAGACCCGAAAGAATGCGCGGAACACGTGATGTTAGTCGATCTCGGGCGCAACGATCTGGGGCGAGTCTGTGTTAGCGGTAGTGTAACGGTAGACGAACTGATGATCGTAGAACGCTATTCCCATGTCATGCACATTGTTAGTAATGTTATTGGTGAATTGCAGGACGAGAAAACAGTTTGGGACTTACTGCAAGCGACCTTTCCGGCTGGAACTGTAAGCGGTGCGCCGAAAATTCGCGCTATGGAAATCCTACACGAACTGGAACCAGAACGACGGGGGGTTTATTCGGGAGTTTATGGCTACTACGACTTTAGCGGACAACTCAATAGCGCGATCGCCATTCGCACAATGGTAGTTCGTCCCCAAAGCAGCGATCGCCACCTCGTTTCCGTTCAAGCTGGGGCGGGTTTAGTGGCTGATTCTATCCCGGAAAACGAATATGAAGAAACCCTCAATAAAGCACGGGGTTTACTTGAAGCCATTCGCTCCTTAATGTAATTTAATGAATCGAAACCCTACTGACAGTTTTTTCTCGTGTAAAGAATATGTAAAGAAGTATAAATACTGAATTAGCGATCGCCAACCTCAGCAACTTCTCGACCGCCAAAAATTGCCTCATAATGACGATAAAATTTGAACTCTAATAAATTGTAAAACGGGTCTTCTAAAAAGAAAGTACGATGTTCGGTTAACTGACCCGAAAAGCGCAATCTCGGTTCTTGATAAAACGTTAAGTGATGGTTCTTTGCTTTTTCTAGCACATTTTCCCAGTCTTTTTCTTCCAGAAAAATCAAGCCAAAATGTCGAGGATAAATTCCATTTTGATGAGGGAGAGGTTCTTTGGTTGTATGTAGAACAACTTGATGACCGTAAAAGTTTAAAATAGAAGCCTGCGTGGATTCTCGACCAACTTCGCAGCCTAATGCTTCTACATAAAAGGGTTTGGCTTTGCTAATATCATTAATGGGGATAGCAAGATGAAAGAGTAAGTTTGTCATAGCTTCTTAGTTGTTAGTTGTTAGTTTTTTAATTGCCAATTAATGGGAGCATAGCCTAATTTCTGTAAGGCTTCATTGATCTGAGAAAAAGGGCGCGTCCCTAAGAATTTCCTTGCTGACAAAGGGGAGGGGTGTGCCGATTCAATAATAATATGACGTTTGGTGTCAATTAACTTATTCTTCCTGCGAGCATAGCCACCCCAGAGTAAGAAAACTAAAGGTTTTTGGCGATCGCTCAATTTACGAATGACAGCATCGGTAAATGTTTCCCAGCCTTGAGAAGTATGAGATGCAGCTTCTTTTTTGCGAACCGTCAAGACAGCATTAAGCAATAAAATCCCCTGTTCTGCCCATTTTGTCAAGCACCCTTCTTGAGGAATATCGCAACCAATATCGGAGTTTAACTCTTTAAAAATATTTCGTAGAGAAGGAGGAATTTTCACCCCCGATCGCACGGAAAAAGATAACCCATGCGCTTGATCTTCTCCATGATAGGGATCTTGTCCCAAAAGTAAAACTTTCACATCTTCAAAATTTGTGTACTCAAAAGCTGCGAAAATTTGTTCGAGAGGAGGATACACTGTTTGCGTTTCATACTCCCGTAACACAAACTCCTCCAACTTCTTAAAATAGGATTTCTCGAACTCCTCTGCCAAAATATTTTCCCAATTGGGAGGTATTTTTTTCTTTAATTTCATCTCAACTATTAACTAAAGTATAAACTTTTGCCTCCCAAGGGAAAATAGGTTCTCGTCCTACCCATTGAGGTAAAACTAGGCGATCGCGGGTAATTTCTCGCCAAGATTTTCCTTGGGGAGTTTGTGGCCAATTCGGGACAATATATTCGCTAGTATTAGCAAAGGGATCGGGAGTGCCGTAGTCGGAAAAATTAGCCACAATAAGAACAATATCTTCTCCTTTTCCTCGTTGCCAAACTATGACTTTTTTCCCTTCCCCATAGTCAACATGAATAAAGTCTGTATCATCTGATGCGAGGGCATTGGAAGTTGTACGAAACTTGACTAAACGAGAAACATAGGTAAAAATGCGCTGTCGCCAATCTTCTTGCAGGCGATCGTAATTAACGGGATCGATTTGTTTGTAATTTTCGTGTTCGTCGGCAATATTAAGATCGTGTTCGTCGGCAAATTCTTCTCCTGCTAAAATGAGAGGAATTCCTACTGCTGTCAGCAAGCAGACAAAGGCAAGTTCGATCCGTTTTTCAGTGTCATAAATGCCGCAATTGACGAGATAATTAAAGAATCGTTCGTTTGCCTGTCCGCCGACATCATGGGAAGTGATATAATTAATGACCTGAGTGCCATTATTAAAACCCAGATAGCGACAATCGATCAGTTTGCGAACACTCCAGGTAAAACTCGAGTCACCATTGCCATTTTCTCCTAAGATTACTCGCCGCAGAATCTGCTTAAATCTTTCATTCCACAACCCATCTAAACGCTGTTGCTGAATTAAAGAAAGAGGGACGCTTAAATCTTCTCCCACCACGAGAAAGCGATCGCCTTCGCCACCGCGATCGCGCCAATGTTGCCGCGCAAAATCTTTAAATTCCTGCAAAAAGTCATAATTATTAATATTATTGACACTATCCAAGCGCAAACCATCGACTTGATATTGTTCCAACCAATGGGCAATATAAACCTTCATATATTCCCGACTGGGAACGAAGCGATCGCGTTGTCCCGTGATAGGATGATAGCCTTCAACCCAGTAGTTATATTTCAGCAAATCCCCCCCAAAACCATCGCGGCCATCTTGTTCTGGGTCGCCACCATTCCAGTGAATAAAGAAGTCAAGAAAGTTAATATTGCCATAGGGATTTCCCCGCGCAAAGGCCATCACAATATCAATAAAAAATCGCAAGCCATTTTGATGACAAATATCAACTAACTTCGCCAAATCTGTTAAAGCAGTCGGGGTATTTTGGCCATCGGGAAAGCCTAAATGGAAATCAGCCGCTAAAAAATTAGCGGTGCCATAGCCCCATTCCCAAACATCATCGCTATCCGCAGGAGGAAGCAATTCTAGGGCATTGACACCCAGTTCGAGTAAATGAGTCATTCCCAATGTTAAGGACTCCAGATCGGGAAAATCCGGTGGAGTGGAATGAGTATCCAATAAGGCCACCGCATCGCGAAAAGTGCCGATCCCCATTTCCATCCCCTCTCCTGCTTTTTTCGTCCATCGGGTGGGAAGTTCGTAAATAACAAGACGATTATTGGCAGGAAGATGGCGATCGGGGTGCTGTTTTTTGTGAGGTACGGTTTGACCGTCCGGATCGCAGGGCATTAATACCCCATTTTGGTAGAGAATAACACTCGCCGCATCTTGGCTGGCAACTCCCCCCACATCGGGCGGTTTCGGCGCAAGGCAACCTTCTCGGCGATCGACGGTAGTGGCCAAGGGATCGCTACAGTAGAGAATCTCATTTTCCCCCGTGAAGGCATAGGGGTTGGTGTTATAAACCTTATACCAATAAAAATAAACCTCCCCATCAACAAGATTGCAGTCTTTAGCGGCAATTTCCCACAATTCTGAAAATTCTGAGTTAGGGACAAGGGCAATGGTGCGAAAATCCTGGTAGGGATCGGTTTTGGTGTTTTGAAATCGACCGATCCAGAGTTGAGGAGGAGGCGAGATCGTACCTGGTCGCCAAAGCACAAAGTGAGTTTGTCTGCGGATTAAAAGATGGGGAGTCATTAGGGATGAATTTGTAGATTTCCTGAATTTCCCGATTTTAATGGTTTTCTTGGCCGAGTTATCTTTAAATTTTTTCTAGCTTTCTCAGAATCATTCCCAGATAAGAAAAGTGTTATGGTGAAGGGAAAACGTCTTGAGCTTATACCGATCGAGAAGTACGCGATCGCCGCTTTGATAAGAAGGGAGAAAGGCTGATGAGCAACCATAAAATAGCAGCAATTGAGGTGCAGGCGATTAAGGTCAAAATGAAAGCACAGGGTTTGAGGATTACACCTCAACGTTTTGCTGTCTATGCAAATCTTCTTCATCGCGAGGATCATCCGACGGTTGAAGCGATTCTTACCGACATTAACCGCGAGTTGCCGATCGCCTCCAAAGCCAGCGTTTATAGTGCTTTAACGGTATTGCGAGAGGTTGGTTTGGTGCGAGAAGTTTTACTCGATGAAGGCATTACCCGCTACGATGCCCGCGTTACTCCCCATCATCATTTTATTTGTCAGTGTTGCGGTACAATTGTTGATCTTGATTGGGATGCTTTAGGGGTGTTGCAAATTAATCATCTCCCTCCAGGTTTACAAGTCGAAGGCTATGAAACTATCTTAAAAGGACGGTGCGATCGCTGTTAGTGGTCTATCAAGGATTTTTGCTGGGCAAGGGCGATCGCGATAACTCTAATCCATTTCCATCCCTGGCGGATCGGGCTATACTTAGTTTGACAGAGGGAATGTAGTGCGCCCTTTCTGACCGATTTAATCGTGGCGAATGTGATTCGCCATCCCCCCAAACCCAATTTATCTTTAACCCCTGAAAATTGCCATGTCTCATTTCAGTACAATTAAAGTTCAAATCAAAAACGGCGAAATCCTCAATCAAGTCTTGCAGGAGTTAGGGTACTCAGTTGAGTGCAATGCAGAAATCCGTGGATATCAAGGCAAAACAACAACTGCTGATTATGTTATTCGTCAGTCTAATCGCTACGATATCGGATTTCGTCAGAATGGAGAAACTTACGATATCGTCGCTGATTTTTGGGGTGCAAATCTCGATCGCCAACAATTCCTCAATTCTATTCAACAAAAATACGCTCACAAAACTCTTTTAAACGCCGTCCAAGACCAAGGATTTAACCTAGAAGAAGAAGAAACTCTCAATGATGGCACTGTGCGAGTTGTAGTCGGACGGTGGATATAATAACCAGAGAACGAGAAACTATTAAAATCCTCCTCTTTTTGTGAGAAGGGATTAGAGTAGGTAAAAATAGGTATGTTTAAAAACAGCTTTTGAGTTACATCTCTATGAAATTACAAAAAACAACCTGGGCATTAGTAATTACCGCCCTTTTCTTAACGACTTTTGTTTATTTACATGAAGTTGTTGGTAAATCCCAACAAGAAGTACAAGCAGCAAAACAACGAAAGATTTTCGATTTTAGAAAAGAAGATATTCAGGGATTTACAATTGAACGAGAGAAAGAAAAATTAGTGTTTGAACGGGTAGATAAAGAAACAAAGTTTTGGCAGATAAAAGAACCAGAAGAGTCCCCAGCTAACGATCAAGCCGTTTCTTTTTTACTTGAGTTACTGGCAAAAGGAGAACGCGATCGCCTGATTCTCGCTCGTTCTGAAGAACTCGAAGAGTATGGTTTATCAGAGCCTCTTGTCACAGTTTCGATCGCCCTTGAAAACCGTTCTCAACCCTATATTTTACTGTTAGGCAAGGAAAATTTTGACCGGAAATTCATTTACGCTCGGGTAAACCCAGACAAAAACGAGAAAAAATCCATAGAAATTATCCTAATTCCTATGGATTTTAAATATGCTGTTGAACGAGAACTTGAAGAATGGAAAGCAAAAGAAAAAGATGAGGGATAAAAATTTTCCTCTCATCTCATCTTCTTGAATGGGTAACTCGTGCCGGAAATTAGCGATCGACAGACCCCAGAATCACATCAATACTACCGAGAATGACCACAATATCAGCCACTTTCATCCCCTTCAACAAGCGAGGTAAAATCTGTAAATTGTTAAAATCTGGAGCGCGAATCTTAAATCGCCACGGGAACACATTATTATTACCAATAATAAAGACCCCCAATTCACCTTTACCGCTTTCTAAACGAACATAATGTTCTCCAGCCGGAATTTTAAAGGTCGGGGCGACTTTTTTGGCAACATATTGATAATCAAAGTCATTCCATTTTGACTTTTTCCCTTCAGCAATGCGCTTGGCTTCCAGATTTTCGTAAGGACCCCCTGGAAGTCCCGCACAGGCTTGGCGAAGGATTTTCACAGATTCGCGCATTTCTCGAACTCGGACGACATAGCGAGCAAAACAGTCACCTCCCGTTTCCCACTGTACGTCCCAATCAAAATCATCGTAACACTCGTAATGGTCAACTTTTCGTAAGTCCCACTTTACCCCAGAAGCACGTAACATCGGTCCTGACAGACTCCAGTTAATCGCTTCCTCGCGAGTAATTGTGCCAATTCCTTCTACTCGACGGCGAAAGATAGGATTATTTGTAATTAATTTTTCGTATTCATCAATCTTAGGCTCGAAGTAGTCACAAAAATCCAAACACTTATCGATCCAACCATAGGGTAAATCTACAGAAACGCCACCGACGCGGAAATAATTATTATTAATTAAGCGAGATCCCGAAGCCGCTTCCCACAGATCGTAAATTATCTCCCGTTCCCTGAAGATATAGAAGAAAGGCGTTTGTGCGCCAACATCTGCGAGAAATGGTCCCAACCAGAGCAAATGGTTAGCAATGCGGTTGAGTTCGAGCATAATCACGCGGATGTATTGAGCGCGTTTGGGAACTTCAATATCCGCGAGTTGCTCGGGAGCATTGACGGTAATTGCTTCGTTGAACATTCCTGCTGCATAGTCCCAGCGACTCACATAAGGAACATACATAACAGTAGTACGATTCTCAGCAATTTTTTCCATCCCTCGATGGAGATAGCCGATCACGGGTTCGCAGTCGAGTACGTCTTCGCCGTCTAGGGTGACGATCAAGCGCAAAACGCCGTGGGTCGAGGGGTGGTGGGGTCCCATGTTCAAGATCATGGGTTCGGTTCTAGTTTCTATCTGTGGCATAGATCGGCAATATTCCCTCTGTTTGCGGTTAATGGGTGCGGTGGCTTGCAGGACGAGGTTGAGGTTGTCCAAGCCATTGCACTGCTTTTAACGTTGTTCACATCTTTTCCAGATTATATAGGGAATGGGGTGCAATGAGTTTGGGTTGGGTCTAATCTTTCGCTTTCTGAACAATTTCTATTAATATACCCTGCCCATCCTACCACCAACTTTTTTGCAAACCTTGAGATGTACCCCTTGTCAAATTTTTCGAGACTTGCTATAATAGGAAATTGCGACCAACCTTTGGAGAGGTGGCCGAGTGGTTGAAGGCGCAGCACTGGAAATGCTGTTTAGCTGTAAGGTTAACGAGGGTTCGAATCCCTCCCTCTCCGTTTCAGTTAATAACTTATCCTTATATTATCCTTATAAATTGTTATGGAAGAGGGAGTTTTGTTGAGTTAGAACAAACTCTCAAATGGCTCCATATCGTATTCTTCAAGAATTTCGTTAAAGATTTCGGTAGCGCGATCGCCATCTAATTCTAGATCTTCAGCTAATTTACTCCAATATTGATATTCCTCTTCGCTAAAATGTTCGTCTGCGATGGCAAATTCGGCGGAAACTTGGAAGGCTTCTTCAGAACAATCTTCTGCGAGAATCACCTGAGTTGCTGCATTATAAAGCATCTCAAATCCACCCATTTCTAGGAGTTCGTCGATCTTCTCTTGCAACTCTTCTGCATCAATATCATAGCGATCGTACAGTGTCACTAATAACTCAGTTTCTTCTTCCGATAAACCATCTACAGCAGCACCGTATAAAGCAATAATAGCAATTGCTTCTAATAGGGTTAAATAACAAGTCCCATCTTCATCATCTTCCTCGTCTTCATCATAAAACTCGTCATCAAAATCTTCATCTTCATCTACCCATATTTCTTCACTGAGGTCTAATTCTGTTGTTCCTTTAATTTTCCAACAATCAAAGCAGAGATCGGAATTGGTCATGTATTCATAGGGAATATAACAATAACCTTCATCTCCCCAGTCTTCCCCCCATGAATTACGAACAACAAATACTTCTGCACTGTCTTTATATCCTACGCAAAGCATTGCGTGTTTGCCATGTTCTTCTCGCCCTTCCTCACTGTCTAAATTTGGCAAAATAACTCGCCCTTGGGTTTTAGCGCGATCGAAAGAGCGAAACAAAGTTAGGCCAAATACGAAGGGATATCCTTCTGCTAAACAATGTTTCATGGCATAAAGATCGATAGGAACTTGTTCTGGTATTTCCCATTGGAACTCGGGAAATTCTAGCAGTTCTTGTGCCTCGTTATAAGCATCCCCATGAGGTTCGGTATTAACGTTCTTAACTTTACCATTATGGGTGACTTCATAACACCAAGTTTCTTCATGACAAATCCCTTCATCTTGCAAACTCAGCAATGCTAAAGTAATGCTACTTCCTTGGTCTTTGATGCTATCTTCGCCAAAATACTCTAGGGCAAGTCGGCGGGCATTATAATAAACAAAAAGGCGACTGAAATCAACTTCTTGTTCCAAACGATTCATAATATATTCGTATCCTCCTGCAACTGCATTAGCAGTGCAACTATTTGCTCCAGCTTGGTCTTCTACGGGACTCATAAAAGGACGAAGATCGACTTGAGGAGGAAGTTCCTCTTCTGTGAAGCGATCGGTGCTATAAACTCCTGAACCCGCAATTTCTTGTTGAGAAGCACTGCACCCACTGAGTGCTTTCCATTGTCCTGTTGCACGATCTACAGCGTAGGCCAATTTACCTGTTTTAGGCATGAAAAAATTTCCTGAAACGAATTTAACTTGATCGGAAATAAGCGAGAAAATAGCAAGGATTTCTTTGCTCCCCCATCTCCTCTTTTCTATTCATTCTAGCAGCTTGATCTTCAGTAAGGTTTAAGGTTTATTTTTTTATTTAGATTCGGGAAAAGAATTATTTTCTAGAGCCGATCGCCTGTCTAGTTCAACAGAAACAGCGTTTTGAACAAAAAAATGCTAGGACTGACAAAATAATCCGGACTGACCCTGATCCTCTAGAAGAAAGGATTGAAGGAAGAAGAAAATCTTTCACGCGGGAATTACAGAGCTAGACTTATGGAATTACAATTAGCAACTTGTTCGAGTGGAATTTCCCAAACTGTAAATTCTACAACTCAACTCCGAACCCAATCGGTTTTCTCTCAAATTGAAGCCGATCTAGAGCAAAGTGAAATTTATCAGCGCGTTATGGCAGGATTAGATAATCTTGCTGGAGAAACCCTAGAAGCAACGCGATCGCTGCTGCAATCTTTGGGACGAGAAGCCATTCGCGTTACCTTTCAACAAATCGCCCAAAATTATCATATTACTCCCGATACCTTGAAAAAAAAGGTAGTTTCCGTTAAAACGAAGGGAAAACCGGGCGATCGCCATCCTCAAACCTCTGTGGAGGAATATTCAACGGAGTGCGTTGACCCTGAAATGCCCTCTTCTCCTCAAGGGACAACGGAGACAGACTCTCAACCCCAAATCAAAGCACCTGTTGCTTCTGCCCCTACCCAATCTAAATCTAAATCCAAAGGTCGTTCTAAATTTACTCAAAAACAAAAAATAACGCCAGCACAACGCGATCGCATTGTGGCAGAAGAGCGAGTAAAAGTTTGTCGGCAAATCGGGCATACTTTGAAAGAAGCACGGGTTGCTCAGGGAATTTCTTTCGGCGCTCTTTATAGTAAAACCCTGATCCAGGTTTTCTATATTAAAGCGATTGAAGAAGGTGAGATCGATCGCTTGCCAGAAGATGTATACTTGCGCGGTTTTATCCGTCGCTTGGGGGATTCTCTCGGTTTAGACGGAACCACCCTGGTTAACGCTCTCCCGAAACCCATCCAAAACAGTGCCGTCCCCTCCTGGCATACTCCAAATATCAACGTGCGCGGACCCGCCCTCGCTTCTGCAACCACGTTACAAACCTATGTTGGCTATACTGCCCTTGTCGTTGGGGCTGTAGGGGGAATCAGTTGGATTAGTGCCGATCGCCCTAATACAGGGGCAATAATTGAACCCGAACCTTCGCAAATAGAGTCTCTGTCTCAATCGGCCAGACATGGAAGCGATCGCGTCACGATGTCTGAGCAATTGAATGCTGAAATTTCTCCTCCTGAAGTGAGCAATTAGCGATCGGGGAAAGGAAGGGGAAAAAGATGGTGCAAATGTTGGCGATCGTCAATGGTAAAGGGGGAGTGGGCAAAACCACCACGGCGGTAAACGTTGCGGCAATTTTGAGCGTTATCGATACGCAACCCGCTCTTGAATCAATGCCATCACTCCCCGCACCTCTTGATTTGGCCGCACTCATCGATGCAGTATTTTACTTATGAGAACAGCGTTTCTGCCTAGCTTTCTCTAAGCATTAGGCGCTCCGAGTTCGGCCAAACCTTTCAATTAAATCAATCACAAAATCTTGCCGCTCCACACTAGACGAAGGCACAAAAGTTAATATCGCCTCCTGTAAATCTTCCCCATTCTCACGAAACCAAGACCCTAGAAAATCCTTAACCTCTCCCCTTGAGCGAGCGAATTCTTCCTCTAAAACCTCGCGACCATCTAACAAAATAATAATATCCTCAATATCCTTAGACAAGCGCAAATCTTGACCTCGACCTAAAAAAGCCTCCACTTTACTGGCCAGTAAATAGAGCGGCGGAAAAATCAAAATTGTTCGACCGCTCGGTAAAACACAATCGATCGCCTTTTGAAATCCCTCTTTATACCAAGAATTACTAAACCCCAAAATCTCCCGCTCGTAGGGCATAATATCCACAATTAAATCCCGATACCGCCACCGACACATCGGCGCACCTGGCTCCGCATCTTCTTCCAACCCCACAGCCCGTAACTTTTCCGACAAGGCATAATACTCGCTCCGCGTGGAAATCTCCACCACACAATCTACATCTACCGTCGGGCGCAGTTCATCCCAGAACATTTCATCCACGTACAGGGCGATCGTTGCCCCGCCGATAAACACGAAACGTTCCGGTATCGCAGCCAAAATTGCCGCCGCTTTCTCTAAGTTATCAATTTGAGGATTGCTCATAAAGTTTCTTTTTTAACTCTATCGCCGCTAATTCTTTTTCTCGTACTTTCCCCACTCGCAACCCATCTACCAGACAGAGCAACTCGTAAAAGAGAGGATCGTCACCGACGACCTCGGGAACGGAGCGATATAAGGGCGTAATTTCTTGACCTTTCACCTTGCCCGACCCGGCAGCCCACACATAAGCACTGTCATCGCCGACCATTAATAACCCCTTCAAGGGTTCCGCAGAATGAGCCGTTGGCACCCCCCGCACCAAAGCCCCAGCCTTTGCCGGAAATACATATTGCAAACCATGCACCAAAAACTCCTCTAAGGCTCCTTTCAAAACCTTTCTTCGTTTGGCGTGGTACAAATGGCACTCCTCGCAACGCTGCAAAGCCCCATAGACCACAGAAGAACTCGTTTTTAAACTTTTCGCCAATTCGTCATAAGTCCACGCCGAACCCAAACTGTGAACTTTCAGCAAAACCACAATATCTTGAGGCTTGAGCATTTGTTTTCATCATTCAGTTAACTCTATTCTATTCTCTATTCGTGAATTGCGAATAGCGGGGAACAACGATCCCTGAGAGGAGCGATCGCCTCTTTTTGGTAAAAGTTATTTTTCTCCCGTTGTTTTTAGGGGTCAAATCTCTTGAAATGCTGGCAGAATAGGCGATACGACTTAGGACGAACTTGGGACGAAGCGCGATCGCGCTACTCATTATTCATTCCTCATCCCTCCAAAACTAAATTATCGCGATGCACGATCGTCTCCGCCCCCACATAACCTAAAATGGCGGCAATCTGTTCCGATCGCACTCCTTGAATTTGCTGAAGTTCTGTGCTGCTGTAGTTAACAATACCGCGAGCAATTTTACGACTCTGACTATCGCAGAGCATCACGGCTTCAGAGGCGGGAAAATTCCCTTCTATTTGGGTAATTCCCGCCGCCAGCAAGGATTTACCGCGATCGCGAATGGCGGTGACGGCTCCCTCATCTAAATAAAGCGTACCCATCGTAATTAAACCGTGGGCGATCCAGCGTTTGCGTGCGGTTTCCGTGCGGGGTTGGGGTTCAAATTGAGTCCCCAAGCGCTCTCCTGCCAGAATCCTCTCTATATTGCCGGGGTGTTGCCCTCGCATAATAACAGTTTTAACTCCTGCATTCGTGGCAATGCGAGCGGCGGCTAATTTGGTGGCCATCCCTCCGGTTCCCCAGCCGGAGCCTTTTGTTCCCGCTTCAACTTGCAGGGTTGCCAATTCGTCCGCAGTCACGCTATTAATCGGTTCAGCGTTAGGAAATGCCCTCGGATCGGCAGAATAGAGGCGCTCCACGTCGGTGAGTAAAAAGAGCCAGTCTGCGTCGATTAAGTTCGCAACCAGGGCTGAGAGGGTGTCATTATCGCCAAATTTTAATTCTTCGATGGCGACTGTATCATTTTCGTTAACGATTGGGATAACTCCCAATTCAAACAATTCTTTAAAGGTGTTATAGGCGTTCACATAACAACTACGCTCCATTAAATCCCGTCGCGTTAATAAGATTTGGGCGATGGGTTGTTGCAGGCTGGTAAATAGATCGTCATAAACCCGCATCAAGCGCCCTTGTCCCACTGCGGCGATCGCTTGTTTGCGGGACATGGTTCTCGGGCGCTCGCTTAAGTTCAAACGGCTGCATCCCACCCCAACGGCACCGGAAGATACCAAGACAACGCGATCGCCGGAATTTCGCAAGCGGGTCAGGGTTTCTATCAAGGAAGCAATGGTAGACAGAGCAAGTTGACCCGTATCGGGATGAGTCAAGCTGGAGGTACCAATTTTAACAACGAGAGTACGCGACATTTTCAATAAACTGCGATCCAAATTAATTAGAATAATAGCCGAATCTGCTTTCTCTACGTGCCAATAGTCGAGGTATTGTCTTCCAGGCGATCGCCAATTAATTTGACCCAAGGTGAGTTGATTTCGACAAGGCGATCGTGAGTTTTCCAAGGTTGTTGCTCTGTTGAATTAGACACGATATTGTGAGATAATGTAGGACTTTAGCGTTAATTTTGTCGATTCTTGCTCCCAAATATTTATCATATTACCCACATTCGCAATCTGCCTTCTATTATCCGGGTCGGCGGAATTCTTGCCAATAATAGGCTACAACGCCAACAAATTGACTACACTGACATCGCCCATGCTTCTATCCAAGATCGACGTGCCTACATTTCCGTTCCTTGTTCGGAGCGTGGTACATTACATGATTATGTTCCCTTTTATTTTGCGGCACGCTCTCCAATGCTATATTCCCTTAACAAGGGAAATATTAAAGGGTACACGGATGGACAGACACCCATTTTATATTTTGTTACAGATATAGATGAGATTCTCGATGAGGAAATTCCTTTCACTTTTACTGATGGTCACGCAATCATGGGTTACTCAGAATTCTATGATAATTGGGAATGCTTAGAATGGGCAATTGATTGGGAAATTATGGAAGCTCGTTATTGGTCTGATACCGACGAAGATGGAGATAGGAAGCGTCGCCGACAAGCTGAGTTTTTGGTTTATGAATGCTGTCCTTGGACTTGTATTAAGGAGATTGGTGTGATTAACTCTACGATGCAAACAAAAGTTAGAGAAATATTACAAACTGTTGCACATCAACCTTCTGTTACGATTCAATCAAGTTGGTACTACTAAATAGAAAATCCAATTAGAATATATAATTGTATTAACTTAAGCCAATGATTGAATTCAAGAAAGGCAACCTCCTCGAAGAAAAAACAGAAGCCCTTGTTAATACCGTTAACTGTGTCGGTGTTATGGGGAAAGGGATAGCCTTACAATTTAAACGGGCATATCCCGAAAATTTTCGAGCCTACAAAAAAGCCTGCGATCGCGGAGAAGTAAAACTCGGAGAGATGTTTATTTTTACAACAGAGACACTCTTTAATCCTCGCTATATGATTAACTTTCCCACTAAAAACCACTGGCGAGGAAAATCCAAACTTGTCGATATCGAAATAGGCTTAAAATCTCTCCTTGCAGCCATTCAAAAATACAATATAAAATCGATTGCTATTCCTCCTCTTGGTTGTGGTAATGGCGGTTTGAATTGGGAAGAAGTTAAAGCGATGATTGTTAGTGCATTGGCTGAACTCTCTGATGTGCAAGTTGTTATTTTTGAACCCATTGGCGCACCAGTAGCCGAAAAAATGACTACTACTAAAACCAAACCAAAAATAACTCTTGCGTGTGCTTTATTTATTAGCTTACTCGATCTTTATGGTATTCCTGGTTATCGCCTCACAAAACTTGAAATCCAAAAACTTGCCTACTTTCTACAAGTTGCAGGTGAGCCTTTAAAGCTGAAATATATTAAACATCAATTTGGTCCCTATTCCCATAATCTTAACCATGTTCTTCGTAAAATTGACGGACATTTTATCAATGGCTATGGAGATGGTACGCAAAATTCTCAGATGTATGTTTTATCTGCTGGACTCGAAGCTGCCGATCGCTTTTTGGCTAATCATCCCGAGGCAAAAGACCGTTTGGAAAAAGTAGGCCATTTAATTAGAGGTTTTGAAACTCCTTATGGGATGGAAATGTTAGCCACCATTCATTGGATAACTCAAGAATATCCTGAAATTGCTTTCGATTGCGATCGCGTTATTACTAAAGTTCAAGAATGGAGCGATCGCAAACGCACAGTATTCAAACCAAATCATTTGAGAAAAGCATGGCAACATCTAAAGCAACAAAATTGGCTCAATCTTCCCGATCCTGAATTATTACAGGAAAGTTAATTTTAATTATTGTTTTTGATTCTAACAGTGGCGCGATCGCGCAATTCGTAAACTAAGAAAAATCACGGGGACAATTCCCACTAAAATAATAGCTAAAGCGGGTGCAGCAGCTTCTACTAAACGTTCATCAGAAGCGTATTGATAGACTTGTA
>NZ_JACSWA010000436.1 GCF_016888125.1 Spirulina sp. CCY15215 | reverse complement strand
ATTACACCTCGCAAATTTGTCCAAAATGTGATTTTCACACCGGAAAAAAATTGCTTTCCGAACGAGAACATAATTGCCCGGAGTGTGGATACAAAACTCATAGAGATATCGCAGCAGCAGAAGTTATCAGAGATAGAGGAATCAAAAATGCGCTAGGGCATAGCGTATCGGAAAATGCTTGTGGAGATGATCTGACGGGGGCTTTGC
>NZ_JACSWA010000435.1 GCF_016888125.1 Spirulina sp. CCY15215 | reverse complement strand
CCACAGGGGCAACCATTACCACTTCTACCAACAACCTCATCAACGTTGACCCTCTGTTGCTCCCTCTGGGAAACTACGGGGGTGTCACCCAAACTCACGCCCTTGCTCTCACCAGTCCCGCCCTCAATGCCGGGGATAACGCCTTAGCCGCAGGTTTAACCACCGACCAACGAGGCGCACCCGGTGTGCGTATTGTGGATGGTACGGTGGATATAGGGGCGTTTGAGTGGCAAGGTTTTGAAATTGTCCCTGTTGGACAGCAGAATCAAACTCTAACCAGTTTCCCTTCTACCCTCGATGTGAGTGTGAAGGTAGTTGAAGCAGTATTTAATGTTATTCCTAGCGTGGGAACGAGTGTAAATTTTAGCACTCTGGGAACGATAACGGGTTCGTTTACTAATGGAACAACAGTGATTACTGATGCCAGTGGCATTGCTTTGAATTTCTTTGAAGTGCTGAGTGCAGTGGGGGATTTCCAGATTTTGACAGGGGTGACAGGGTTAGAGTCGGTGACGTTTAATATTACCAATAATGTTTTCACTGATTTTAGTTTCCTCTCGGAGATAGAACAAGAGTTTGATTCTCTAGAAATCCGAGAAGAAGACATTCTTTTTGCACGGGGTTGTCTGTCTACTCCCGAAGATAAATTAACTCAACAAGACAAGGAAGAACAGGAAAACAAGACCTCTGAAGAGGGGGAAGATGAGGAAATCGTAGCGGGAGAGGAAAATGAAGATTCTTCCCCTGGCAGCGATCGCGCTTGTCGTCCTATCGATAGCGATGATAGTGAAGGAGGTGATGATAGTGAGGGAGGTGAGGAATAAGTTAGATTCTCGTTTATGGATAATCCGCAAAATCCTAATAATAGGTCATAATTTCAGGGTGCAAGCATTGCACCCCTACCCCCTAAACCCAACTGTAGTGGGAGCGTCTCGCTCCCTAGGTTTTTAATTATAGTATTCATAATGTATCTCTCCGCGATCGCAGTATTTTAAACTCTGATTTCCTCCATTGATAATGCCCATGCGATTTATTAACCCCAAAACCGATTACGCCTTCAAGAAAATATTTGGCTCAGACGAAAGCCGGGAAATTTTAATTAGTTTCCTCAATGCTTTAGTTTATGAAGGCAACCCTACCATTGAGGATTTAACGATTATTAATCCCAATTTGCCGCCAAAAATAGAAGGTTTAAAAGACACCTATCTCGATGTTAAAGCGACTCTCAATGATGGTACGATTGTTATCATCGAAATGCAGGTTCTCAATGTCGAATCCTTTGGCAAACGGGTGTTATTCAATGCCGCTAAAACCTACGCTTTGCAACTGCAAGCAGGGGAAGGTTATATTTGTCTCAAACCCCTAATTGCTCTCACTCTGACGGATTTTGAGATGTTCCGCGATCGCGATCCCTTTCTCTCTCGTTTTGTCTATCGCGAAAAATCTAATGGTTTTTTGTATCCTGACAATGAAATAGAGTTAGTATTTGTAGAATTGCCTAAATTCAGCAAAAAAATCGATGAACTCGAAACCATTACCGATAAATGGATCTACTTTATCAAATCCGCGCCATCTCTTGAAACTATCCCAGACAATATGGAAGAGATTCCCGAGCTAAATCGAGCCTTTAATATTGCCAGCGAAGCAAATTTAACCCGCGAAGAACTGGAAAATCTTGACCGCCAAGAAATGTTTATTCGAGACCAACAAGGAATCATGCGTTTCGGTATTCGGGAGGCTCGAGAAAAAGGTTTAAAAGAAGGTCGAGAGGAAGGTCGAGAGGAAGGTCGAGAGGAAGGTATTCTCCAAAAAAGCAGGGAAGCTATTCTAGAAGTATTGCAAGTACGCTTTGAAGCTCTCCCTGATGAATTGGTAGAAACACTCAACACTATTCAAGATGATGCAATTCTAACCTCGCTATTACGCCAAGGAATTCAGGTTGATTCAATTGAAGACTTTCAAGAGAGTCTGAATTCCTTAAATTCTCCTCGGGAAAGTAGCAATGAGTAATCTTTAAATGTTCCGCGATCGCTTTCTTTTCACAAGTTCATTAACAACATGAATATTCGTATTGGTAATGGTTATGATATCCACCAACTTGCCCCCGGAAGGGCTTTGATTTTAGGAGGAGTAGAAATTCCTCACGAAGTTGGTTTATTGGGACACAGCGACGCTGACGCGCTGACTCATGCGATTATGGATGCTATGTTGGGGGCATTAGCTTTGGGGGATATCGGTCATTATTTTCCCCCCTCGGATCCCCAATGGAAAGGGGCAGATAGTTTGCTTTTATTGGCGGAGGTCAATCAATTAATTCTCTCCAAAGGTTGGCAAATTGGTAATATTGATGCGACGGTTATCGCCGAACGTCCCAAGTTAAAGCCCCATTTAACCAAGATGCGCGAAACCTTAGCAAAAACTCTTAATATTGCTGGCGATCGCATTAGCATCAAAGCGACAACGAATGAAAAATTAGATGCGGTGGGACAGGAAAAAGGCATTGCAGCTTATACCGTCGCGTTGTTGATGCGGGTTGAGGGTTAAGAGTCTCTTTGATAGCGCGCATCGAGGGTTTTGGCAATGCGATCGCGGGTCTCTTCCAAATGCGCCCGAGTGTAAGTCTCTAAATTGCGATCGATGGCCGCATCCAAGCGATCGCTTAACTGACGCAATTGATACCACGCTAATGTCCTGGCATCTTCAGGAACTTGCGTGCGACCGAGAACCATTGCAATGAGAATATTAAGATGTTCTCGTTGCAAAGAACGTCGCACACTAGAGATATCCATCGCCGTCTTGGGGTCTAGAATTTCCGACCAAATTCCCGCCGTTAAGGTATCGTATAACTCCGGTAGGGTTAAAGCCTCGTCTGTACCTGCTTTTAGTTCCAAATCTCTTAAGTTACTCAAACGCTCTTCCGAGAGAAGCGATCGCAAGATTCGGCCTTGGAAGAAGAGAATATAATCGTGAATGGGATAATCGATGTTTGAATTAGCGCGGTGTCCCCAATGACTCCAACGAGAAGAAGCAAGTTGATTGAGCAATTCTGGAGGAAAGACCAAGGCATCTTTTGCGAATACATACTCTTGCACAATTTGCAAGGCTTCTCGCTGTTTTTCTAGGGGAATTTGTGCAAAAGGTAAACGTCCCTGGGAAAAACCGGGGCGATCGCGATTAAAAGAACGCCCGCCGATATAATTGGTAACAAATCGCGCTTGACGAAAATAGTAGGTCAGTACCTCATTAAATTTCTCTCGCATCTCGCTATAGCGATCGCCTTGGACGGGATAGCGTTTTTGTAGTTTATCCCACATTTTTAAAGCATTATCCATTTGCGATCGAGAATGGAACAGAACATCGGCACTTAAATCCCAGCGATTCACGTTGGGGTCTTGTAGTCCGCGAACATCTTCATCCGTAGCATAAGCGAGTTCTGGTTGGGAAGATTTACGGGCAATTTCTTCGAGGAAACGTCGTTCTGCGACGGGGATCAAAGCACCACTGGGCTTATAACCGTAGGCGATCGCCCAGCGATCGTAAGGACCCACCACCAGAGGAAAATAGTCTCCCTGTTGCACTCCATCGGGGGCTAAATTGACTCCCGCATAATCCATCACTGAACTCACTAAACCTTTGGTGCGGGTAATTTCACGATTGTGCAGTTCTTCTGGTTTGAGCAGTGTAGACCCATGAAAATTATGGCGCAGTCCCAACCCATGACCGATTTCGTGGGCGACTAAAGAGTGCAAATATTGGTTAATATACTCTGCACGTTGTTCGGGAGAGGGGATGGTATTTTGCAGCAGAGAAATGGCTAAATTCCCTATTTCTAACTGTTCCTGTGCGCCGGAATTAAAACAAATTTCTTGGGTTCGATCTGCGGGTTGATTTGCTAATAAAATACTGAGGAAAGATTCTGCTTCGGGTTCGGTTTCTGAGGTCAAAGGAAGAACTAATTCTTCTGGACAAATAGACGCGATCGCCTCCATTTGATTTAAGCCGGTAAGATTCTCATACTGTTCGACTTTACGGCGAACTACATCGGCATTAATCACAATATCAGAAGCAAGAATTTCCCCAGTTAAAGGATTAACTTGAACGGGACCGATCCCATTAGCTCCTCCTCCTGCGGTACTCGACCAACGGATGACATTATAACGAATATCTTCGGGATCCCATGTTGCGCGATCGCCCATTTGCTGCACTTGAATTGCATCTTGAAATCCGGCAGATTCAAAGGCTTTATTCCAACTTAAAACTCCTGCGCGAATGGCGTTACGATATTCAGCAGGAACGGTATTTTCAATCCAAAAAACAATCGGTTCTTTGGGTGGAGAAAGAGTTGCATTGGGATCGCTAGGTTCGAGGTGCCAGCGATGAATATAACGCACAAAGCCTTCTTTAGAAGTATTGTCAGATATATCTTTATAAGCGGTGAGGAAATAACCGATGCGATCGTCTGCTAGACGGGGAACATAACCATTGTTTGCGGGGATTTCTGCGATGCTATAATGAACGGCAAGATTGAAAGCGCGACTATCGGGAAGAGAAGCAATATAAGGGGGTCTGCGACCTGGAAGGGCAGTAAATCCATACACAACTTGAATTTCCATATTCCCAGGAAAAACCTTACTACTTTCAAAATAAGATTTATTCCCGTCTACACTATAAAAATTGCCAAAAAGTTGAGCTAATCCTGCTAAATCTTCCTCTCCTAGTAACAAATCTTTAAGATCGACGAGAATGCTTTTGGTTTCGGGATCGATACTTTTAATCGGTAGTGCATAAAGAACAGAATCACTAAAATCGCGATCGAGATTGCGCTGTTGAGGATCGTTAGGATTGGCGCGAAAATTCAAGTTGGGAATGACAAAATGGAGTTTATTCTCAACTTTTTGGAAGCGAAAGAGGAAACTATCTTTTTGCAAACCATTAATTAAATAACCTTCCCCCAAACCGCTTGCAAGGGTGGCAGTAAAAAGATAGTTTTTGTTAAGTTGGTCGGGACGCACTTCAAGATAAAGTTTGCGGCTACCTTGGTAGAGTGTGAATAGTCCTTGAGAGGGTTGTGTATCCGCGACAATCTCCGCAAATTTTTGCGAGGATTTTGCGGTAATCTGTTGAGGAGGACTTGCGATTATAGGCGATATGGGTGCGATAGCCACCAGTCCCCAGCATAAACACAATCCCAAGACAAACCATGCCAAAAATCGCCGTTGTTTCATTTTTCTTCCCTTGCGTTGACTTACGCGATCGCGTCCGATTCTAGTTTAATCCTTCCTTCCGTCTTCAGGTAAAAAAGGAGATTTTTATGCACCCCGAACCAATTTTATTACAAAAATTAATATTTTGGGAAAAATTAGCCCCTCAAAATTATACCCTTCTTTAAGGGGCAGCAACACCGATAAATATCTCCTTGACTCTATTATTTTCAAAGGAAAATATCAGTCCACCATAAGCGGTTCCAGCTACGAAGGATTCACTCTCAGGATGACTATAAGGGTCTTGATAATGACGATATGCTTGCACTACTTCTTCTTTGCTGCTACCGATACCCATTCCAGCATTGGTTTTTAGTTCGCAGGGTTCGGTTATAACAATAGATAATACTTGTTTAGGTTCGCCAGGTTGTTCGGATTGCATTTGTAAACGAATACCGCGATCGCCATATTCCCACTTCTGAACATACATCCCGATCGCCCCCCAAAATATATCTTCTTTTTTCTCGGAGGGTGTACCCAGTCGCGTTAATATCTCTGTTTCTGTCAGACCTATTTTGAGCCATTCTCCCAAGGATTCTCGTGCCATTAAATCCCATCCTGCTTCAAGTTTTCGATTCCATTCTTCTTCACTAATTTGGGAGATTGTAGGAGTAACGCGATCGGGGACATTATCTTGCAATCTTAAACCCCTTTCTATGGGCAATAAAGCGGTTAATAAATATCCAGCAATGATTAAATTTTTCATTTTGCTTAGAAATACAATGAATAATGCGATCGTAATCGAAAAAGAGGGAGATGGTGTTTTAAGCAAGACTGTCCCTTTAATTTCTTCCTCCAGTAGACAAGATGATGTGAGAAAGCGATCGCGGGAATTTTGAGTTATTTTAAAAGGGCGATCGCGTTTCTCGATTTCTGGCTTTCTTTAAGGTACACTTGTTTTTAGACCATCTCTTTCCTTTCTCTCATGGTTCAACTTCAACCTCCCCACCCCCAGCAGAAATCTCTGCCCACCATGTATGATTTACCCAGTGAAGACCCGGAGGAACCTGGTTTGCCTGACGAATTTCACGATTTTCAACCCGATTTATTGAAAAAAACTTGTCAATCTCCCCACTACTCTCAAGATGATTATTTCCTTGCCAGCGATCTCAATCTTTACTACGATCGCCGACATCCGAAATGGTACAAAAGACCGGACTGGTTTTTAGTATTAGGAGCTAGACGCAGTAGAAATCAGCAGCAGTTACGCTTAAGTTATGTAATTTGGGAAGAGCAAATCAATCCCTTTTTAGTTGTAGAATTATCCTCTCCTGGTACAGAGAATGAGGATTTAGGACGAACGGAACGAAAAGATGAAAAACGACCGACCAAATGGGAGGTTTATGAAAAAATCCTCCAAATTCCCTATTACGTTATTTACGATCGCTATGAAAATCAGTTTCGTGGGTTTGTTCTACGGGCAGGAAAATACGAGGCATTAGATTTAGGAGAAGAAAGATTGTGGCTCGAGGAGCTAGGGTTAGGTTTAGGATTGTGGCAAGGAAGTTATGAAGGAGTAGAGGGGTTGTGGTTGCGTTTTTACGATCGGGTTGGGGAGTGGATTTCTACACCCAGTGAACGTGCTGAACGCGAACAGCAAAGGGCTATTGTAGCTGAGGGCGATCGCGATCGCCAACGAGAAAGAGCAGAACTTGCCGATCGCGATCGCGATCGGGCTGAAGCGGCTTTAGAGGAAGAGCGTCAGAAAAGCCAACAGTTACGCGATCGCCTTCTACAATTAGGTATAGATCCCAATAGTCTGCCCTAATTTTAAGGAATTTTAAGATTTGATTTCTAACTAATTTCTAACTAATTTCTAACTAAACTGCACAGCGAAAACCGACTAAAATTTGTCGCACCCAGGGATGATACCAATTGCGAAAACTTGCTCTTAAACTCCAAGGAAGAGTGACCCAACTTCCTCCACGTAGCACCTGATGTTTGTTATCAAAATAGACTTGAGAATAGCCTCGATAGGGATAAAATTCAAACCCATTATACTCCGAAAATAAAGAACTTGTCCACTCCCAAACATTCCCCATCATATCCCAACATCCCCAAGGACTTTGCCCATTAAGATAAAGGTTAACAGGGGTTGTATGACCGATGAATGTATTGTAATTACAATATTTAGAATTGGGGGTATTATTTCCCCAAGGATAGAGTAATTTTTCTCCTATTTTTGCATCCCAACTTGCTGCTTTTTCCCATTCTGCTTCTGTGGGTAAACGTTTCCCAGTAAATGTTGCATAAGCCTCAGCTTCATAATAACTTACACCGCAAACGGGATGCTCTTTCCAATCAGGAGAATCACGCCAATATAACGGTTGTGCAATAGGATTATTTTGCAACCATTGCCAACCCATTTCAGACCAAAACTCTGCTTTTTGATAGCCTCCTACTTCTATAAATTCTCGATACTGCTGGCAAGTCACAGGAAAGCGATCGATTTGATAAGTATCGAGATAAATTAAATGTTCGGGACGTTCATTATCTTGCGCTTCAATGTTATTATTTCCCATCAGAAATTCTCCGGCGGAAATTGTTACCATTGCATCGGAAATATTGGTATTAAAGCTAGAGAGAGGAGAAAGGCGATCGCGCAATTGTAATGAGATAGATTCTTGCAATTTTCCCCAGCGCAATAGTTGTAGAAGAAAAACAATCGTTTCATTATGTTGGCTTTCATGTTGTAGCAACCAATACCATAAACGTTCTTGTTGCGCGATCGGGGCAGTTTCTAAGTATTTAAAAACGCGATTTCTGACGGTTTCTAAATAGTCTTGAATAATAGAGCAATCAGGAAGATTTTGCCGTTCTTCTTTCCGCAAACCATCGGCAGTTAAAAGTTGACGATATTCGGGAAATAGCGGTGCTTCTCCCGCACAATGTTCTAAAATCCACAAGGATTCAGTTAAAGCAATATGACCCAAATGCCATCCGACGGGACTAAAATCTGGGTGTGCTTGTTGACAAAATTCCTCGCGGCTACAATCGTTAAATAATTCTAAAGTGCGATCGCGGACATGAATCATATTTTGGCGAATTGTCTCGCGTTTAGAAGGGAGAGATGTTAACTTCAAGGTTTTCCTCAACGGTAAGAATATGATGTTCTAGGCAAGGCTTCCAGTTTCCCTCAAATAAGGGTTCGGAGGCAAGAATCACAGCATCAGGATAGTTGGGATCGTCTCGCAACCAATAGAGGGTTGGTACATCTTCAAAGGTTGAATAGCGACAGGCAATGAGACGATTTCCTGTATCAATGATCGTAGCTGCAATAAATTTAAGATTTTGTCTTTTACATAACTCACCCACCTTGTTAACTGCTTGTGCTAGTGCCTCTTCTAGCGTCATATTTGGATTGGCTTCTAAATAAGTTAGAATTAAAGCACACAGATATTCTGAATCTGTATTTCCTTTAATCCAAATCTCTGCTTCATCGCTTAGTAAATTGCAGAGAGTACGGCGTAATTTGTGGCGAAAATGTTCGATATAACCATTATGAACAAACATGAGGCGATCGCGCACAAAAGGCTGACAATTGCCCAAGTCTACGGCAAGTCCAGGGGTAGCACTGCGAACATAACTTAAAATGCTATTTGATTCGACATAGCGACTCAGTTGTGGTAGATTAATGTCGTTCCAGATAGGGAGAATATTTTTATAAGTATAAGGATTTTCTTCTCGTTGGGGATGATACCAACCTACTCCAAAACCATCGGCGTTGAGTAAAGCAACGTGCATTTCTTGGGGTTGATAACTCTGCACGATGAGAGAATGTTCTGGTTTATAGAGAAGGCGATCGAGTTGAATGGGGACACCGAGATAGCCAAGCAAGCGACACATGAGCGAGTTATAAATTAAAGGAAAACAACAAAGGCGATCGAGACATGAACACAATCATACACATTACCAGCCGAGAAAAATGGTTACAAGGGCAAGAAAGAGGAATTTATCGTTGTGAGTCTCTGGATACAGAAGGGTTTATCCACTGTTCTAAAATCGAACAAGTTGTGACAACAGCGAATCGCTTTTTTCGAGGACAGCGAGGATTAGTTTTGCTGGCGATCGCACCTTCTCTGGTTGATGCTGAAATGAAGCAGGAGAAAGTTCCTTTGCATGGCTGTTTTCCCCACATTTACGGGGAATTAAATCTCGATGCGGTGATACGAGTTGTGACATTTGAACCCAATGAGGAGGGAGAGTTTGAGTTTCCTGTAGAATTCGGCTAAAAAATCCCCAATAATACCTCGATCTTTCGTCAATGAAAGCATAGCCCACCTGAATTTAATCAACAATAAACCCGAGGTAAACGACGTTTAAACCCGCACAGAATTTCCCAAGAAATTGTACCGATACGATCGCTCCATTCTTCCACTAAAATAGTATCTCGATCGCCTTTCCCAATTAATGTTACTACTTCTCCAGGTTGCAGATCGGCAAAACAACTCACATCTAGCATGAGTTGATCCATTGTAATTGAACCAATTTGCGGGACTCTTTGCCCTCTTAGCAAGACTTCCATCTTATTACTTAACAAACGCGGGACTCCGTCGGCATAACCGATCGCAACAATGGCGATCTGAGTGTGGCGATCGCTAACATAGCGATGTCCGTAACTAACTCCGGTATGAGGAGGAATTGTTTTTACTTGTGTAATTCTCGCCTTCACTTGTAAAACAGGTTTAAGGTCAATACTACCTTGCAAATGAGGAGAAGGATATAAACCATAGAGTGACAGTCCTACCCGCACTAAATCATAATGTAGGGCGCGATCGCTTAATGTGGCCGCAGAATTGGCAATATGCAGAAGAGGGGGAATAATATCCTGTGCTTTTAAATGGGCGATCGCCTCCTGATAGCGTTGGTGTTGTACATCCATGAAAGTGCGATCGGGGTCATCGGCGGTGGCAAAATGAGAATAGATACTAGCAAGTTTAAGTTGGGGTAATTGCTGCACAAACTGCACAAATTTTACAGTTTCCTTCCAAGATGTTCCCAAACGCGACATTCCCGTGTCTATATTGAGATGTACCGGAATAGTGGTCTTTAACTGTGCCAAAGTATCAGAGAAAATTATGGCCTGTTGAGATGTACAAAGGGTGGGTTGTAAGCGATAATCGACAATGGCTGCAATTTCTGCTGGGTTGTTAATTGCCCCTAAAATCAAAATAGGCGCATTTATCCCCGCTTTTCGCAGTTCGATCCCTTCCTGAGATGTCGCTACTGCACACCATTTCGCCCCTGCTGCTAAAGCGGTTTTTGCTACTGTAACAGCCCCGTGACCATAACCATCTGCTTTAACCACTGCCATTAATTGTGAAGGCGATCCGGTTGCTACACTTTGCGATCGCAAAAGTTGGATAATTTGTGTCACATTATGACTCAATGCTCCCAGATCGATTTCAATCCAAGCACGCTGATATTCTATATGGGAGTATTGGTTTTCGTAACTCAGTACCATTGTTCGCTCCTTGGCCGCCTCATTGAGAACTCCAATTTAGCACTATGGATATTTGGGCGATCGCCTTACCTAATTCTTGCTCTATTTTCCTCATTTCTCTGCGATCGCCTGATACAGATGTTGCACTAAAAAGAGTTTAAATCGTCATCATTCTAATGTTTTTGAGTGATTAGAAGGCGATCGGCTGCTACCTTTAGCGCAAGATTTTTGCTGTTTTTTAAGCTATTGCGGGAATTTTCTATCTCAGTGGAGTTGCTAAAAAATCTAAAAAGATTGTGAGTTATTCGCAGATAGTGCTTTCCATATCTCCATTGATGTGTTATCATTGAGTATGGCTAATGTGCCAATACAAGATAGCAGTATGGAGATCTTTTCGGGGCAGCACTTTTGTGTCTGCCTTTTTTATTGGGTTGCGATCGCCCTTGATGTAGACAGAGGTGCGATCGGCTATAACGAGGAAATATAAAGACTCTATTCAGAAAATAAAGATATATGTAAAGAATTGATGAAGTTCCCAAAAGACTATGGACATTACTCAGTCAATCGGCTTAAATTTATAGTAGTTACGAATATAGAAATCTATAGGTAGTTAAGGATAAAGAGGAAAAGGAATCATGAAAGCTAAATTTTTAACAGGTCTAGTTGCAACAGTTGCCGCGATCGCCACCGCCTTTATAGGGGGAACAGCCGAAGCGAGTAATCTCAAAACCAGCGATCCCGCTTTTTACGACCTTCTGGTAAATAACTACTTGCTAAAATCTGGCGGAGAACAGAAGGCATTAGCAAATTACGCCGATTATGCTCTTAATGGAAACATTACCGCACTAGGAAGCAGCGTTGATGTATTCTTCATTGATACCAGCGTGGCTACCCAATCCTACGCCCTGTATGAAAATCGCATTACCTACAATGTTAACGGTGGTGCAACCCAGCAAGCCTTTAATGCCGATGGCACAAACCGGGTTGACAACAAACTACAGCAAGTAGATCATGGGGAAGGATTCAGCATTGGCACAACTGCGGGAGATATCCTTGATTTCAGTTTGTGGACTAAAGAATGGGGCAGTAAAAACCTCTATTATGGTGCGGATGCAAGCGCCAACCCCGACGGCTTACAACATATAGTTTCCTACGAAGTTCAATATGGTGGCTTTAACTGGCTGTACCTCGGTTGGGAAGATATTCAAGGAGGAGGCGATTTAGATTTCAATGATGCTGGGATCGTGCTTAAAGGCGTTGCAGTCTCGAAAGATGTTCCCGAACCAAGCGTAACCTTGGCATTATTGGGTGTAGCAGTAGGTGGAATGGGGCTGCGTCGTCGTAAAACTTCTGCATAATGCGATCGCAATAACCTAATGCAAAAAAACTAATAATTTTTCAAGAGGGGCAAGATTTGCCCTTCTTTCTGTTTGCAGGAGCGCTCCCAATCCGACGGTTTTCTTTTTAAATATTCAGGTTTATTTTGTAGTGCGAGCATCCTGCTCGCTGGAATTCTTGAACTGCTTATCTAAAAATGCCACAACTTTAACACCAAACTCCTCTTCAAATACCTCTTTTTTGTAGTCTAAACTCCATAATTCCAACTCGCAATCATCTCCAACAAACGCGGGAGTGATACATAACTCCAAACGCTGCCGATCGCCATAATATTGACATTCTACCTTCGCAACCGCCCCAATTTGTCGCCGATCTAAAGCGATCGCCACCCTTAAAATTGCGCTTAACTGATTGACAATTTGCCGATCGCGCTTATCCGTCAAATTTTGATAATTGTCGTGCTTTTTCTTCGGCGTGCTTTTACGATGATAGCGGGCGAGATTAGCAATAATTTCCAATTCTGTTTCCGTATAGCCCAATAATTCCCCATTGCGAATCAGATAATAAGAATGCTTGTGGTGTGCCGCATGAGAAATGTAAATACCACTATTGTGCAGTATCCCTGCTGCCCATAATAAATCCCTTTCCCCCTCACCCCAAAAATGTAACTTTCCTTGCAATTGGTCGAATAAACTGAGGGCAAAATTAGCCGTCCGTTCGCTATATTCAAGATCCACTTGATATTTGTGGGCAAGTTTGCGAACATGGCGATCGCGCACTTCACTTTGATAGCGAAAAGGACTGCCAATTAACCCTTGTTTCAGCATCCAATCGACAATAATCCCTTCCCGCAAAGCCCTTTCACAGAGTGCGATCGCCTCCATTCCCAACATCTTCATCGCTTCCACCAACACGATCGCCCCTGGAACAATAATTTCGGCGCGTTTTTCCGAAAGTCCGCTCACTTTCAAGCGTTCCTCATAACTCATTTTTGCTAGGCGTTCTGTTAAGTTCTCCAGTGCGGACAGGCTCACTTTATACCCTGTCAAAGGATTGGGTTCCCCCTCTTCAGTTTCTCGCGCCAGCACGATCGCTAAGGCTTGAATCGTCCCCGATGTTCCCACCATTTTGGCCTGTTCATTTTCGGCCAAACCATTGCGAATATTTTCCACTGGGCGCTCCAACATTCCCCGTACATAAGCTCGCAAATAGACCAATTCCGCCTCACTCATAGGGTCTTCCGAGACAAACTCCTGCATTAAGCGAACCGCCCCAACCTTCGTACTGCTTAAAAATCGCTCTTCTTGGCGATCGGCGAGAATCAACTCCGTAGAACCGCCCCCAATATCAATAATAATGTAAGGATTCTGGCCAAACTCCATCCCCGACAGGACACCCAAGTAAATACGCCGCGCTTCCTCCTGTCCGGAAATCAAGTTAACCTGCAAACCTAATTCATTTTCAACTTGTTTCAGGAATTCCCCTCCATTTGGCGCTTCTCGCACGGCACTGGTGGCGACAGCAAAAATATGTTGTGCGTTAAAACTAACAGCCAAGGACTGACATCGTTGTAAGGCTTCTAGGGCGCGAGAAACGGCTTCAGGAGTTAACTTTCCCGTTTGCAGATCCCGTTCCCCCAGACGCACCGTATTCTTCTCTTTCGCCACGATTGTAAACGTCGCCAATTGCGGATTGATCTCAACAATCACCATGTGAATCGAATTGGTGCCGATATCGATCGCCCCTAAAATAACCTTATCTGACGAGTTGGCTTGAAGCAATCCCGTCCAATTTTGCAATGCAGCAACTGCTTTTGTCATAGCTCTTCAAATTAACTCTAAAACTGAAATTCGTTCAATACCGACGATGCGGAAATCGCGTTAAATTTTTAAAAAAGACCTGTTTAGTACTATAAACGCGAATGACAACCTCATCCCAATTATCCAGCGAATCTGTTGTGAAAACCATTTTGCGTCTTTTGCGCTGGGATAAACCCGCAGGACGACTGATTTTGATGATTCCCGCACTCTGGGGGATTGTTTTAGCAGCGCGAGGTTTACCGCCGATCCCCCTCATCTTCGTTATTATTTTCGGGAGTTTGGCCACCAGTGGCTTAGGATGTGTCGTTAACGATCTTTGGGATCGCGATATTGACCCGAAAGTTGCCCGAACCCGCGATCGCCCTCTCGCCTCCCGCACCCTCTCAATTAAAACCGGAATTGGAGTCGGTCTTGTGGCCTTAGCATCTGCCGCAGGGTTGGCATTTTACCTCAATTCTCTCAGTTTTTTACTCTGTTTGGCAGCAGTCCCCATAATTCTCTGTTACCCCCTCGCCAAGCGCTTTTTTCCTATTCCTCAATTGGTTCTCGCCCTTGCTTGGGGGTTTGCGGTTCTCATTAGTTGGAGCGCAGTAACAGGTACATTAGAAACCCCAACCTTACTTTTGTGGGGGGCTGTGGTGTTGTGGACCTTGGGATTTGATACCGTCTATGCGATGAGCGATCGCGACGATGATGCCAAAATCGGAGTCAATTCTTCCGCCCTATTTTTCGGTTCCTTTGCCCCTCTTTTTGTAGGACTCTGTTTCCTCGGTACCGCAGGACTTTTAGCCGATCTTGCCCTCATCCTCCATTTACAAACTGGATTTTGGCTAACATGGTTAGCAGCAATTGTGGGTTGGATGTGGCAATATCTCCAACTCCTCCGAGACAATCTTGGCCAACCCGTCTATGGTCTAATCTTTCGGCAGAATGTTGTTTTGGGGTTTATTTTGCTGCTGGGAATGTTTGTGAGTTTTTAAAGGGCGATCGTTTCATCATCATTTGCGCCATCTAGTAACTCGTCGAGCAGGGATAAATCTACTGACGGTGCTTCGGGTTCTTGGATCGTATCATCACTACTATTAGCCGTAGGAGGATAGTCTCCCGCAATCACCGTATCATCCTCGCTGCCAATGTTCATCAAAGAATTTTCTGGGGCAGCCAAGGTATTATCCTCGTTGCCAACATAGGGAACTTTGGGTTGAGGATCGGCAAGGGTAGGGGCATGAGGACTCATGCCAATATCTGCTGCTCTGGGTTCATTCCATTCACTGGGGAGTAAGGGTTGTCCTTCTGCACTTTCTATTTTGATCTCTGCATCTGAGTTAGCGAGTTCGGGATATCCCATTTCATTAGCTAATAACTCAGAGGTGAGAGTTTGACTATAATCATGAAATTCTTGTCGAGAAAAGAAGGCTTGATTTTCTTTTGCTTGTTGGCTTTGCAGCTTGTCTAATTCAACTCCAGATAAGCAGGCTTTGTGTAAATTCGTTCCTGTTAAATTGGCACCTTTTAAGTTAGCACCGGAGAGATCCGCCTCTTCTAAATTCGCTTGACTTAAATTGCAATGGGAGAGATTGGCATCGGCTAAAGTGGCGCGAGAGAGGTTTGCCCCCGAGAGGTTTGCCCTTGTTAAGTTGGCACGACTGAGATCCGCCAAGGTTAGATTGGCTTGGGATAGGTTTACCTCACACAATACAGCCCCGCTTAAATAGCCCCCGATCAATTGCCCTCCTTGCAAATTTCCCCGTGTCCAAAAGTAGTTGGGGGATAAGGCTTCAATGCGAACGATCGCCCGCCAGAGGCGATCGGCTTCAAAGGTTTCGGGATAGTCGGGTTTGCCGCAAGGATAAAAGGGAAGGGAAATGCGCTGGGCGATCGCCCGTAGAAGCAGAAAAACATTCAATCCTACTGCTGCATCAATTTGATTGACATTGAGGGGATTTGCTACGGTTTGCAAGCGCTCTCGGGTTTGTTGGGGTAGTCCTTCATCTAGCCAACGTCCCTGACAAAAAGACTGATAGAAGAGATACAGGCGATCGAAAAGTAAGGAAAAAGAGAAATTCCGTCGATGCTGTTTTTGCTCCCGAAACAGACATTCAATGATCAAGGTTTCAATCGATCGCGATAGGACTCCATAACCCAACCAAGTATAAAGATGTTCCGCGATCGCTTGAGGAGAATCTAAGAGTGGGGTTTCTTCACCGTAGCGATCGTATTGTTTTTGCGTCAACATTCTGAGGAGTTTGGCCAGGGCTGAAGCTGTCAAATAGTCCCCTACACTATCATGGGAAAAAGTAATCGCCGATTGAGATTCATTCAAACTAAAAAATAAAGGATGAAGGCTGGAAAAGAGAGAATAAATATCAAGTTCTGGTTCTTCTGGTTCGTTTTTCTCTGTAACAATTGATAAGGCTCGATTGCCTGTTTGTAGGAGTTTAAGCGCCAATTCTTCTAATAAGTTTAGGTTAAAGGCTAAGGGTTGAAGGTTGAAGGCTGAGGACTGAATTTCCCGGCTCTCTTCTGTTTCCTGATAGCGGGTGGCGGCTAATAGCCCTTCATACATTTCAAAACGGGCGCGAGGGAGCTTTTTCTCGAATAGATCCGCCGACAAGTTGCCATCGCGATGCAGTAAACCGAGTAGGAAAAGAGTGAGGGGAGAATGAACGAGTTTAGCATTCTCTAAAATTTCCGGTCGTTGGTGAAAAAGACCTTTTTCCTTTAAACAGCGAAAATAACGATAGGAGATGCTTTGGGATTGTAATTTTGACCACTGTTTAAACCATTGTTTGAGGGCTTCGCGCTCGAAAGGGGCGATGCGAATGCGTTGCAAGTGACTCTGTAAGGGAAAAAGATTGCCGAGGCGATCGCTGCGAATGGTGTCTTCTAAAACCATTGAGGAGGTAGCCAAAACGATTTTGTGGCGAATGGGTTCTTGTCCGTGTAAAACTCGCAGGTGAAAGGTGAGGAGTTGTTCGAGGAAAGCGCGAACTTGCCAAATGCGGCGGGGCGATCGCGGCAGTTTGTCTAATCCATCTAAAATTAACAAACAAGGGGGTGCATTGGGGGATAACCAGCCATCCCATGCCTGAAAACGTCCGAGGGGGAAAGCACTATCGAGGGTTTCCCATAACGTGCGCCCCAAGCGGGCAAACTGTAGGGGGACGATAACTGGCAACCAATTGGGATACACCTCTCGCGCTAACTTTGCTGCCCAGATTCGACAGAAGCTGGTTTTGCCGCCTCCTGTAGGGCTTTCGATCACGGCAATGGTTTGGCGATCTTTCAGTTGGGCATTGGCCCAAGTTTCTAAATCAAGGCTTGTTTCTTCTTGTGAGGATACCCCTTCTCGAGCAACGATGCCTTGGGGGGGGACATAAATATCGGGAAGAGAAAATAATTCCCCAAACAAAGGCTCATTTAAAGTAGTTGAGAGTTGCGCTCGATAATGTTCCCTTTGGGCATCAATTTTATGGGGCTTGTGGGCAACTTCATCGGCATTGCTGCGACCATTTTTTTCATGACTGACTTGGCGAGGGCGACTCAAACCCACAAAAGAATGAAGTGGAGACAAAACGGCGGCATTTTCCGCCACAACCATGAGGAGATGCCCCGGCAAACTGCGGGTTAAACGATGAATTAAGAAGGCAACTTCGCGATCGCTGGCTCCATTGACGAGAAACCACGCCCCGCAAACGCGATTCATTTGCTTGACCAAAAAAGATTCCGCGAGGGTTGAAAGTGCTTGTTCTGCCTGAGATTCGCTCAATTTTCCTGGGCGCAGAGTTTTCAGCAGTCCTTGTAGGGTTGGATCGCTTAAGGGTGCGTTAGCGGTTTCCCCGAGGGAAATTTTAGCTCGCTGCAACCAAGCGCGGTTGGCGCGAGATTCTTGCTCAAGCAGGACTTCTAAGGCATTGAGATAAGCGACTTGAAAGGCCAGCCAAGTCGCTTCCGATCGCTTGAGGGGCTTTTTCTGTTGTAGAAGGTACAGCAATTCGATCGTCAGACGAGCGATAGGACGGGCTGTAAGCAAACTTCCCAGCAAAGGGAGTTCTAACACATCTGCCAAAGAACAGAGGGCAAAAGGATTTAAACTCTTGACTTCCATATCTCGGGCGATGCGAAATGCTACGGCAGCAATGCTGACTCCCGAGGAGAGGAGTTGTTCGAGAGGGATTTGGCGATCGGCTAACCACTGCCGGAGGCTCAAGGTCATCGAAAAAATGGGTAGAAACCCCGTCCTTATAGGACGGCTTTATATTAGTTTCGCTACCGCCTTGGAGTTGTTTAATTAGGGTGCTTTTGTATTGCACTTTTAACA
>NZ_JACSWA010000434.1 GCF_016888125.1 Spirulina sp. CCY15215 | reverse complement strand
CACTGAGAACGCCAGTTGTTCTGGGAACGCTACGAGGTCTCTCGTAGCTGAAAGAATCCCCAACCATAATCTTTGATTTGGTTGGGGAGCGTTCAAGGCCAAAATCGCCAGCGTCATGAAAAACAGCACCCGCAGTGTCTCAGCGATGCGGTAGATCGCATAGCTGTTCATCCGTTGGAAAATGCGGCGGCTCTCCTTAATCGCGTCGATGATCACTGATAGTCCAGGTGTGAGCAGTACGATATCTGCTGCTGCCTGCGCTGCGTCCGTCGCGTCTGCAACGGCAATACCGCAGTCGGATTGCTTCAGCGCCGGGGCATCATTCACACCATCCCCCGTCATGCCAACAATGTGTCCGTGCTTTTGCAGGACATCCACAATGTGGAACTTATGTTCAGGGAACACCTGGGCGAAACCGTCTGCTTTCTCGATCGCCTCCGCAGACTCAGCCGTTTCCTGTTGCTTGACATCCCCCAAGCTACTCGCATCGAGAATGTTTGCACCCATCCCCAGTTTTGTGGCCGTTTCATGGGCGATCGCCTGGGCATCCCCCGTCACCATCTTGATCTGAACGCCCATCTTGCCTGCGGTGGCAATGGTTGACTTGGCATCATCCCGAGGCGGATCAAACAATGGCAATACACCCAAAAACTGCCATTTGCCGTCACCCGAATCTCGCGCCACGCCCAAGGACCGAAAGCCGCGTACAGCGAAGTCTTTGACCGCCTTTTCAGCAACAGACTTCACCTCCCCAGCATTATCAGCCAGAGCCAGAATCACCTGGTTCGCTCCCTTCGTCACCTTGAATTCTTTGCCATCCGAGTCCTTCACGATCGCGACCGTGCGTTTATGCACCGGATCGAAGGGCTGAAAATGTTCAATCTGATAACCCTGCAATGCGTCTTTGTTTTTTAGTCCACCGATGACAGCGAGATCGATCGCGTCGTTATTGCCACTACGCGAGGCCAGCGCCCCATAGAGAATCACTTGCTCGGCGGAAATATTGTTCACGCAAAACGGAATGCCCAGTTTCAGCTTGTTTTGGGTCAGCGTGCCAGTCTTGTCCGCGCATAGCATATCCACGCCTGCCAATTCCTCGATCGCCACCAGCTTGCTCACGATCGCCTGTTTCTTGGCCAGTAGTCGCGCACCCACTGCCATTGTCACCGATAGCACCGTCGGCATTGCCACCGGAATCGCAGCCACAGTCAGCACTAGGGCGAACTGCAAGGTGGTCAGGATCGGATCTCCTCGGTAAATCGCAATAGTCACAATCAACGTCACCAGCGCCAAGGCTAGGAGGATCAGGTAATTACCAATCTTCAAAACCGCCTTTTGAAAGTGGCTAGAAGTGTGCGCCGTTTGTACCAATTGCGCCGTCTTGCCGAAGTAGGTATGCGCCCCCGTAGCATAGACGAGGGCATCAATTTCACCCCGGCGCAGGATTGAACCAGAAAAGACAGCCTCCCCTGGTTTACGAGTGACAGGCAGAGATTCCCCCGTAAGTGCCGACTGATCCACCTCCACCGAGTCACCCGATCGCAGGCGGGCATCTGCTGGCACAATATCGCCCAAACGTAAGCGAATCAAATCCCCTGGGACCAATTCACGGGACGGCGGTGCGATCCACTTTCCATCCCGTTTCACCCGCGCCTTAACGGACAGCTTGGACTTCAGGGCGGCGATCGCATTCCCCGCCTCGTGTTCTTCCCAAAACCCAACTACGGCATTAGCAACCAGCAACAGTAGAATGATGAAAAAATCAGGCCAATGTCCAACTATGCCCGATAGAATCACCGCCACCTCGATCATCCACGGAATAGGATCCCAAAAATAGCTGAGGAATTTCAGGTAGGGATTGGTTTTCTCCTCTTTAATCTCGTTGGGTCCATAGTGCTTCAGCCGCTTACTCGCCTCGTCTTGACTGAGACCCTCTGGTGACGACTCCAGTTTTGCCTCTAGTTGATCCATAGGTAGGGTTTTCAGATCGTCCTTCGGATCGGGACTTTCTTCAGGAGCTTTGGGTCGATCGACAGAGGTTTTCATAGAAAAAATGGGTATTCCTTTGGCATTTATTGAATGGAACGGTCACAGAGAGTCGCCGGACTCAAAAAGTGAGAACTTGATGCTCGACGAGCCGCCATTGATCGTCAGGATTTGGGACTCCGTTATGGCTGTGGGCGATCGCTGCTCAGGTCTGCGAGCCAGTGCCGTGCTTCCTCAATTTGTGATGGTTTAAAGGTTTTGACCTTAACGGACAAAATGCGATCGAATACTTCCGTGAGTGTCCGCATCCACTTGGCATCAGCAACGAGTGCTGCATGGGTAAAATCATTAAGATGGGCAAAGCCGAAGCGAATATCTTTCCAAAGTGCGAGTGGATCAATCCCCTCGAAATGTCGAATTTCTTCCAAAATCCTCAATTTACCGTGCTTGGAAATATCAACCTTCAACTGAGAAACCACTTGATCGAAGTCTTCTTCGGTAATTTTCCCTTCGATGATAATTTCGACGATGTTGTTCTGTGGATTATTTTTGTATTCAATCATCAGAAAAATGGGTAGAAACCCCGTCCTATAAGGACGGCTTTATAGTCTCGTTATCGCCTTGGAGTTGTTTAATTATCGCACTTTTAACAGGACAATTACTGTATCTAATTAAATAAACCTGTACGCATAACAGTTTTTCAGAAAAATGGGTAGAAACCCCGTCCTATAAGACGGCTTTATATTAGTCTCGTTATCGCCTTGGAGTTGTTTAATTATCGCACTTTTAACAGGACAATTACTGTATCTAATTAAATAAATCTGTACGCATAACGGTTTTTGTTGTTTCGAGCCTCCTATTTCTAGGGTAATGTTACATATTGGGGGTTGGTTTCATCCTCAAAACCGCCATCGAGCGATATTATTAAGCGCTCGGAAAAAAAAGCGGAAATAAAAAAGTAAAATTATTTCGGTTTACGGAGAAAACTATCATGAATTTAAAGGCAAAGATTCAACTATTTAGTGTAATTCCTGCTCTTTTACTGGGGATATTAGGTGGGCTTTCGATTGGTGGTTTTGCGTTAATGAACCAGAAAATTCGGACGATTTATGATGATCGGATTGTGCCGATGGAACAACTAAAACTTGTGTCAGATGCCTATGCTATATCGATTGTGGATGCGACGAATAAGGCAAATGCGGGGGTGATGACATCACAGGCGGCGTTGCAATCGATCGAAGCGGCGCGATCGCGTATCGAAGAAACTTGGCAAGCGTACTTACAAACGCAACTCACCCCCGATGAAGCCAAATTCGCTCAAGATGTAGAGTCCCTCTTTTTAAGTTCGGAGCCAGAATTAGATCGCCTCATGAGAATTCTACAAACGGGCGATCGCAATCAATTGATTGAATTTAACAGCCAGATCTATCAGTCTATTGATCCGATCACTGTCAAAATCCATGCTCTGATTGAATTGCAATTAGATGCAGCTGCTATCGAGCGACAGATGGCCGCTCAGGTCTTTGCTTGGATTTTGCGTATTTTTATTCCGCTCCTCGCGATCACTATGGGCGTGATGTTATCCCCCTTGCGACGTTTGATTTCCAAAGCCATCACCTCCACCCTAGAAGAAATGGTGAATACGGTGGCCACCACGAGTGAAGAAATTGCGATGGTTGCGGTCAAGCAAGATACGGTAGCCAGCCAGCAAGCGGCGGCAGTGCAAGAAACCACCACCACCATGAGCCAATTGGAAGCCTCGTCGCAACAGTCGTCGCAGCAGGTTAATTCTGTGGTGGAACGAGCCCAAGAAGTGTTTGACCTGGCCCAACAGGGGAGTGAAACCTCTAGCCGTACCTTACAGGAAATCTACCAATTGCAAGAGACTGTAGTAGCAGTGGCCACCCAAATTGAACAATTAACGGCGCAATCTCGGGCGATTGAGAGTATTTCAAAACTCGTTAATGATATTGCACAACAGACCAATTTACTGGCTCTGAATGCTTCGATTGAAGCGGTGCGGGCGGGGGATCAGGGGCGGGGCTTTACAGTGGTGGCTACCGAAATCCGTAAGTTAGCGGAACAAACCCAACAATCGACCCAAAATATTAATGAGCGTGTTAAGGCGATTCAAGAGGCGGTGCAGAGGACGGTGACGATCGCGGAACGCATCACCCAAAATGTTAAACTGGGGGTGTCTTTAACCAGTGAGACGGCCCAAACCTTTGAAGGAGTAAAACAAGCTATTGGCGATGTGGTTTTGAGTAGTCAGCAAATTGCCCAGAGTATTCAACAAGAAGCCTTTGCGATCGCCCAAGTCGTCCAAGCGATGGAGCAAATTAATCAAGGGGCCCAAGAAACTGCGTGGGGGATCGGTCAAACCAAATTGGTGACGCAAAAGTTAAATGAAACTACCCTGAGTTTGCAAGCCTTAGTCTGAATCCCCACTGAAACACTCACTCTAACCAGCTACTGCGGAGATGTCACCCCCGTCAATGGTTCATTGGATGTGACCGGATGGTTATCCAATCTTTCTGGCTGGGTGCGATCGAGGATTTCTTGGGCATGGGTTGTGTCAGACTTGGAGCCGTGGACAATCAGAATAAACTTGTCGTTCTTAATTGCCCGTTCATACTGCAAGATGCTGTTCTCAGGAATCCCCAGGCTGTACAAGCCCGCCCCAACTGCACTCAGCCCGCCCATCAAGATCGCCCCTTCCAACGCCCCCACAATCCAACTGACCAACGGGCCCGCGACCAGAATCGGTCCTAAACCAGGAATCGCAAAGAACGCGGAACCAAACAAAAAGCCCCACAGTCCGCCCCAGAAGGCACCAGCTTTACCCCACGCTTGCATCCGATCGCCAGTATTGTAGTAACCGACCACATTCTCCTCGGTGTGATAGTCGCGTCCCACAATCGATAGTTTCTGCATATCGAAGCCAGATTGCTGGAGTTCTTTGACAGCCGCTTCCGCCACGATATGGGTTGCATAAATTGCCACAACGGAATTGTCTTGCTTTATAGCGCTTTCTTTTTGTTGTTGTTGCAGATTAATCATGGTTTTGTCTCCAGAGTTATTTATTTGTGAAAAACTTTAGCTGTTGGCAGTTGAGTATTTTGTGAGAGGTATTCCAAAACGCGATCGCAGGCATTGTGGGGTGAGTTATTTCAGATTGATCGTGGTGTTAGACAATCTCTGGCCATGAAAGTACCGGCCAATGGCGCATTACGCTTCGCTCTAGGGAAGCCATGCCAAAGGTAATGCGACACTCTACAGATGGTATATTTTTCCTCGAAAATTACCTTATCTCTAGAGTTGTTTAGTTATAGAAATCTTTGCTGATCTTTTGGGAGTATCCTGCTTGCGCCACTAGATTCCTCCCCGCCCTCATCTCCCAGCTTAGGAGAGGGATTTAGAGTGTTGTGCTTTGCACTTCTCGAAGGGTGGGCTGCCTACTTCTATCATTCTATACCCAGAAAAAGTATTTGCTTAATATCTTGACTTTTGTTGATATTAGAAATTCAGGTGCTGTTTTGACGGTGCAAAGGCTTTGATCTCACTGAGTTCAATTTGGACACATTGCCCAGTTTTGAAGTTGAGGTCTGCCCATTGATCGCGATTGATGTGGGCGGTGAGGGGGGTGCGATCCGATAACTGGAGTTTGAGGTGAACATCCCAGCCCCGATGGAGGATGTCTGTGATCGTGGCAGTAAGGCTGGCGGGGGTGGGCTGAGAATGGATTTTGACGGCATGGGGTCGGACAAAGATGGGCGATCGCTCCTGACGATGATCCTGCGCCACAACACTGGGTAACACATTCACCTCGCCCACAAACTGCATCACAAAAGGGGTTGCGGGTGTTTCGTAGATTTCTTGAGGCGTGCCAACCTGTTCAATTTTGCCGCAATTCATGACGACAATTTGATCGGCGACTTCGAGGGCTTCTTCTTGGTCATGGGTGACAAAGACGCTGGTTAAATTCACCTCATGGTGAAGGTTGCGAAGCCAAAGGCGTAGGTCTTTGCGGACTTGGGCATCCAAGGCCCCAAAGGGTTCATCGAGGAGTAAGACGTTGGGTTGCACGGCGAGGGCGCGGGCGAGGGCGACCCGTTGGCGTTGACCGCCGGAGAGTTGGTTGGGGTAGCGATCGCCCAATCCCTGCAATTGAATCAGATCCAATAATTCATTCACACGGGTACGAATTTCAGCCGCTTTAATGCGGCGAATTTCTAAGCCAAAGGCGATATTTTGGCGCACGGTGAGATGTTTAAAGAGGGCGTAATGTTGAAACACGAAGCCAATTTGCCGATGTTGCACATCCAGATGGGTCATATTTTGACCGTTAATCCAAATTGCGCCACTGTCGGGAGATTCCAAGCCAGCAATGGCACGTAACAAGGTGGATTTACCTGAGCCAGAGGGTCCCAAAAGGGCGATCAATTTCCCATCTGGCACGACTAAATTCACCTGATCGAGGGCTTGAAATTGACCAAAGTGCTTAGAAATATTTTCAACGAGAATACTCATAATGTTCCGTGGGTTGGGTTAAGTTGGCGATCAATGAATGGGATGGGTTTGTGATGATTACAGGCCATGAATCGTCGGTTTGGCCAGAGTCATCGTGGCAGATTATAGTCGTTTCAGTTAAGTCTGAGAATTCTCGATCCCCCTAAATCCCCCTTAAATCCCCCTCCCGTCCCCCTTAACGATCCCCCTCTTATCCCCCTTGAAAAGGGGGAGGATAGAGGATGCTTCGCTTTTCAAGGACGGGAAGCCAGAGGATGCTTCGCTTTTTCAACGATGGGGACTTTCGGAAAATAGTGTTTTATTCTTATTTGGAATGACCATAATCCTTAAGAGGATGGCGTTTTTTTGAGGAAATAATGTTCTAGGATGCCTTTGCCAATTAAGGTCAAAATTGCGAGTCCGGCTAAGACGACGGCGGCACTAAAGGCGGCGACGGACTGATAGTTTTGATAGGATTGCTCGACAAAAATAGGCAGGGTTGCGGTGCGGCCAAGAATGTTGCCAGAGACGACGGCAACGGCTCCAAATTCTCCGAGGGCCCGCGCATTGGTGAGCAAAATTCCGTAGAGTAATCCCCAACGAATATGGGGCAGAATGACGCGCCGGAAAATTTGCCAACTGTTCGCGCCCAAGGTGCGGGCGGCTTCTTCGGGTTCGGGGCCAAGGTCTTCGAGGACGGGGATCACTTCGCGGGCGACGAAGGGCAGGGTGACGAAGACCGTGGCGAGGACGATACCGGGAAGGGCAAAGATGATTTTGATGCCGAGACTGGCGAGCAGGGGACTAAACCAACCGATGCGATCGCCGTACAGTAAAACCAACATCAACCCAGCAACAACGGGAGAAATCGAAAAGGGTAGATCAATGATACTGAGGAGTAGGGTGCGGCCGCGAAATTGGTTGCGGGCGATGACCCAAGCGGCGCAGAGGCCAAACAGGGTGTTGAGGGGGAGGGCGATCGCCGTCACGATCAGCGTTAGGTGGGTCGCTTGGCGAAAAGCGTGGCTGTGGAGCGAGGCGAAAAATGCCCCGATACCCTCTTGAAACGCGGCGTGGAAGACCACCCCGGCGGGCAGTAAAAGCACCACACCCAGATAGGTTAAGGCAAGGATAATCAAGAGCCATTGCCATTGATCGGGTTGGGTTACAGAATTAGCGGATCGCATAGCGTCGTCCCCATTGTTGCAGTCGGTTAATTACGAGCAGGGCGGTGAGGGAACCGAGCAGTAAGACTGTGCCGATCACCGTTGCACCGGCGTAGTCGTATTGCTCTAGGCGTTGGAACACTAAAACCGGGGCAATGAGGTCTTGAAAGGGAATGCTCGATGAAATCAAAACCACGGAACCGTATTCCCCCACGGCGCGGGAAAATCCTAAAGCAACCCCCGTGAGAATGGGCGGAATTAAGGGGGGAAGAATGATGCGGTGGAAAATTTGCCAAGGGGTGGCACCGAGCGATCGCGCTGCGGCTTCGATTTCTGGCTCTAGCTCTTGTAAAACAGGCTGTAAGGTTCGCACGATAAAGGGCAGGGAGATAAACAACATGGCCACAAAAACCCCCGTGCGGGTAAAGGCAATCTTGATCCCGAGGGGGGCGACCCATTGCCCAATCCAACCGCGATCGCTGTAGAGAGTCGCCAAGGCTAAACCCGCCACCGCCGTCGGCAGGGCAAAGGGGAGATCCACCACCGCATCAATCACTTTGCGACCGGGGAACGAGTAGCGCACCAACACCCAAGCGATCAGGGTTCCCATCACCCCATTGACTGCCGCCGCAGCGAGGGCGGTTAAAAATGTGACGTTGTAGGCCGAAACAGCGACGGGATCGGTGGCAATGCGCCACACTTCTGCCCACCCGAGGGAGAGGGATTTTTGGATCAAGGCGATCGCCGGTAGCAGGAGCATCACACTGAGATAGGTCAAGGTTATCACCCAGGGCCAAGACCAGCGCGATCGCTGCACCTCAGCAGAACCATTCATCACATCAACATTCAACATAGGAACATTCACCAAATTCAACACCAGGATCTCAAACTGAAATATCACACTAAAGAACACAGAAAACCACTCTAAACCGATGCAATGCAAGGGTTTAGAGCCTCGGCTTTTACTGCGATCGGCCAATCTTGGCCAGCATTTTGTCAAAGGCCGCACCATCCGCGAAAAACTTCGCCTGAATCGCATCCCAGCCGCCCAAATCTGTCACCGTAAACAACTGGTCAACTTTGGGAAACTGGTCGGCAAACTCCGTCGCCACACCCGGATCAACGGGACGAAATCCCACCTTGGCAAATTCGCGCTGGGCTTCCGAGGTATAGAGGAACGCCACAAAGGCTTCCGCCACCTCCCGCGTGCCATGCTTGTCTACATTGGCATCCACCACGGCGATCGGATTATCAATCGAAATGTTGTAATCCGTGGGAATCACATAGGGCTGCACATCCCCCTGTTGGGCGGCCAGCAGCACTTCATTTTCGTAATTGATCAAAACATCACCTTGACTCTGTTTGTAGAACAGATCGCTGGCTTCACGGGCATTTTTCGGCAAGACCGGCACGTTTTTATAGACCGCCGTGGTAAAGGCATCGGCGGCTCCGTCATCTTTGCCGGATTGGGCGATCGCCCCCCACAAGGCCAAATAATTCCACCGTGCGCCCCCGGAAGTTTTCGGGTTCGCCGTAATCACCTTTAAACCTCTGGCCAGGTCTGACCAACCTTGCACCGTTGCCCCCCCTTCCCGTGTGACCAACGCCACCACGGATCGGGTGACGATCGCCCCATAGGGAGCTTCATCCTCCCAACCGGGTTCAATCAATCCCGCATTCTCGATCTCTTGGGTATCCAACGCCAACGCCAACGCCACCACGTCAGCCTCTAAACCATCAAGCACCGCACGGGTCTGGGAGCCAGAACCGCCATAGCTTTGGTCGATCGCCACGGTTTGCCCGGTCTCCTCTTTCCACTGTTCGACAAACATCGGGATGATCTGCTCATAGGCCCTCTGGGTCACGGCATAGGACACGAGGGTTAGTTCAATCGGGTCTGAGGCGGTGGCTGAGTCCCCATTTGTCGCCTCTGGGGTCGTGTCATCCACCGAAGCGCAGGCGGCGATCGCACTCAGGCAAATCATCACCAACCCACGCGATGAACGGCGCAACCATGAACGGTAATGCAAGGTCGTTGTCATGATCAAAATTCCTAATTCACTTCAAACTCAGATGCTTATGTTTTGAGATTGAATTTCGATTGTATTGCAATACAAATCAAATGTCAATGAAATACAAGCGCAATTGAAATACAGGTTAAACAGCAGACATGGGAAAATAAGCCCGTGGTTGCTCATTTCGTTCCCCATGGCCAAAGCTCAGTCTGTCCCCACCCCGATTCTTGCCACGATTTGCGATCGGGTGTTTCCCTTTCGCGGCATGACTCCGACGACCCTCGCGGCCTATTTCCCCACCAATTCCCTCACAGTGGAAACCCTCTTTTCTAACCGCCCGATCTACACCGCCTTTCTCCCCGATACCTACCTCGATAGTCTATACGTCGTCCTCAATGAGGGATTGATCATCACCCGCAGCACCCCCCTCGATCGCATTGTGTCCCTGACCTATCCAGGGAGTTGCTTTGGGATGCGGAATCTGCCCTTTAGTCATGGCCAGGCAACGCGGGCCTTTCCCAGTTTGGTGGAGGCCTACAAAACCGCCCAGGTGGTGAAGTTACCCCTAGCGGCGATGGAGGCGATTTATCACGAAGATGATGAGTTTCGCGATCGCTACGACTATCTCTTTGAATTGCGAATTAAGTTTCAATATCATCTGCTCAATTGCAGCACCTACCCGCCCCAAGCCGTCGCAGCCTTGCTCCGCGCCCTGATCTACCAAGAGCGAGAACTGGGCAACCAACCCAACCCCGACGGCATCTACAGTTTTGATCTGCCCATTGATGTGATTGCCCGTGCCTGCCAACTCAATTCCCGCACCGTAGAACAAGTCCTCAAGGGCTTACAAAAAGAGGGGTTTTTAACGAAGCCGCCCAAGGATGCCACCACGGAAGATGGCGTATATGTCGCCAACCCCAATGGCCTTAAAGAAGTCTATAGCGCAACACGGGATAAGGTGGCATGGTGGCCGTTGCGTTGATGCGATCGCCCCCACCATTCACCCAAACATTCAAACATTTACGATGACTGACAACCGAGATCGAGGGTTGATCTCAGTTACGAACGAATTTTCAAGTGTCTCAAATGCCCATCCAGCCATTTGTCAAGGGTCAAGCCAATCGCTAAATACCCGATAAAAATAAGAGCCGCGCCCAGCCAACTGTTACGAAAGACATAACCGACTAACAAAACCCCAACGATTATAACCAGCGTCATGGCGACGAAGATAATGAGCCATGCCCACCCGGAATTCGCTGTAGCATGGGACAGCTGTTGACATTCATGGCAGCGATAATTTCCCAACGGTGCAGCCCAATATCGTCGCCAGGTAATGGGAAAAGCCGTTCGACAATGGGGACAAACTAATTGCCCAGCAAAGGTGGTTTTGGGGTGGCGAGAAATGTGATGGTTGTTGCGTCGGTTCATAATTGTTCTCCTACAGGTTGTTGCTGCGATCGCGGCTCGATTGGGAAAGCCAACCAACACCACAAGTACAGCAAAGGAAATCCAGGAATGACGATCGCTAAAACAACCGCGACAATCCGGATTATTTGAATAGGCTGATGCCAACTTTGAGCAAGGGCTGAACAGATGCCTGCAATGATTTTGTGGCGACGACTTCGGTAAAAAGCCTCTGGAAATTGCTCTGAAGGACTGCCTGTTTTTCGGGAGTGTTGATGCTGTGAAATCGCAGAAGTCAGCAGCCCGATCGCCCCTAAAATCGCTGATGGAATGGCAAAAATTGCCAGCCAGTGCGACATCACTAGCCCAGAAATAACGTCTCCCAGCCAAACCGGAGAAGGGCAGCGAAAGCGGATCGCTTCTACTGAACAATCAAAGCGTTCAGCCAAACCGAGTGCGCCCCAAGTCATAAGAAACGGGGAAATTCCATAGACAACGCAAAGGCTCAACAAAAACAAATGCCAACGGGTCGAAAGTCGGCGGAAAAATGCGATCCCGGCGATCGCAGGGCCAATCAATAAAAAGATGCCAATTAAAGGCAGATAAAGCATGAGTTTTCCTAGGTCAGTTTTCTCGGTTGAGAATCAATTGAAACCATTGAATATTTGTTGGCTCCATGAAACCTCATGGTGTGGCTGGAATATGGGTCAGACGAATTAGGAATTATTTAATAGCGCAGGATAGCTGCGATCGCTTTATGTTCGGGGACATCTTCCTGTTCTACGGCGTAAACTGTTCCCCCATTGGTGAGGGTATGTAGTGCCGCTAGATCGAGCAAATCTTCGTCACCTGTTTCCTGTTGAGGGTGAATCTGAATGGAATTCCCCACTGGATCGAATACTCCCCAAACGTTTTTATTAATAGGCACAAACAAGGTTTCAACACGCTGGAAATAGGCAGCACTTAAGACTTTTTCGAGAGTATTAGCTGTTTTTTCGCTGCCTTGTAGTTCCTCGTAATGGGAGATTGTTGATACTTTGGCGAGATCAAAATAGGGTTGTGCAATCTGCCAAGCCTGGGTATGCAGTTCTTCCAAGGTCAAAGTTTCTGGATTACCAGTGATACCATTGGGTAGCAAGTGGGCATAAGTATTTGCCTCGTGATAAATCGGCAATAGATAATCAACTCCTGCCAAAATTAGCGGTGTTTGCTGGTTTTTGAAGAAATACTCTAAACCGTTGTTAACTTGGCGAAAGTAACTCAATAAATCATGTTTGCGATCTTCGTTGCCGGCTCCTTGTCCATGAAAAATCCCACTATTGCCTTGTGATGAGCCTGTATGTACTTGGAGACTTTTTTCGGAATCATCGTATTGCAAGGCTGCTGCAATATTGGTCGGTACATCCGTTAACTCAACTTCATCCAGGTGATAACGGGTTCCTTGAAATAACCGCACTTGGTTTTGACTCAAGGCTAGAACCGAAAACGTCCCATCCCCTGACATTAGTTGCAGTAGTGGTTTGATGTGGAAGCGATCGCCAACTACCGTTAATTCAGGAAAGGCGATCGGTAAACAGTAATAGTGGAACTGATGGGGAGATAGAAAAATGGCTAGTCCATCGCTTTGATGTTGCCAGAAATCATCATTATCTAGTTCGTAGATGGGTTGCAGCAACTCTTTGGCATCCTGTTCGCGCATTCCTAGCGCCAGCAATTTTTCGATCGCTTGTCGAACCAAATTTTTTAACCGAATCGGATTTTGCTGGGTTTCAATTCCTAAACGCTCTATTGGCGAATAGATCGAGATACAGGTCGAGTTTGACGCTGTGGTTAAAGTGGTTAATTCATCAATAGTGAATAAGTTCATCATGTACCTCTGAGTAAATTTTTTGCTCAAGTTTGTATCAAGTTTTAATCAACGGGTAGAGCATCGAGATCAATTCCATAACTACGCGATTTTGTCAGTCTTTCGTCATCAGAAAATATGTGAGTGGATACCCCAACCTCAACGAAGTAGGTTGGGGAGGAAGCGGTGCGACCCCGGTGAGGTTTCCTCACCTAGGGAACGCGCACCAAGAGAACGA
>NZ_JACSWA010000433.1 GCF_016888125.1 Spirulina sp. CCY15215 | reverse complement strand
ATAAGACGAGGTGGTAGAACTTCGGTTCTGTCTAGCGCGATCCCCAGTGAAAAGGGAAGCCGCTATCGTAATCTTTGATTCGATAGCGGTAGTTCACACTGGCACGGCGATCGCTAGAAAAGCTCTTACTAATACTTTGATTTAGCGGTGGGATTATGTCAAAATGCCTTGAGTCGGACAAAATGCTCTTTCAGTTTGACAAACCGAAAGAGCGCATCCAAAAGAGGTGGAATTGAGAAGATGGCCAAGCGACGAATTTTGATTGTAGATGATGAGGCAGATATTCGAGCCGTCGCACAGTTGAGTTTGGAGATTAATACTGAATGGGAGGTACTAACAGCCTCATCGGGAGCAGAAGGGTTAAAGGTTGCCCTCAAGGAAAGACCTGATGCCATTCTTTTGGACGTGATGATGCCAGATTTGGACGGACCGACAACTTGGGCAAAACTCCGAGAAAATCCCATCACCCAAGCTATTCCTGTTATTTTTCTCACGGCTAAGGTACAGGCTGCGGAACAAAGACGCTATGCTCAACTTGGGGTTAAGGCTGTATTGACGAAACCTTTCGACCCTGTGCAACTTGGCGATCGCATCATGGAGGCTTTGGGATGGGAGGCTTGAATTAGGGAATAGTTCAGTATTTCTACTTAATTTATTTTATGCCAGTTTGTACCTTCCATAAATTAGCGTAAATGCCATTGAGTTTTAATAATTCTTCATGTTTGCCCCCCTCGACAATTTGACCGCGATCCATGACGTAGATACAATCGGCATTGCGAATAGTGGAGAGACGATGGGCGATCGCAATGGTGGTACGGTTTTCGGTGATATGCTCTAAGGAGCGGGCGATCGCGGCCTCGGTTTCATTATCTACAGCAGAGGTGGCTTCATCGAGGATGAGAATGGGGGGGTTTTTGAGGATGGCTCGAGCGATCGCGATACGTTGTTTCTGGCCTCCCGATAGCTTTTGCCCTCGCTCCCCGACAATGGTATTGTATTGTTGCGGCAGAGTGGTGATAAATTCGTGGGCTTCGGCGAGTTTGGCTGCTGCGACTATTTCGTTAAAGGTCGCTTCTGGTGTCCCGTAAGCAATGTTTTCCTGCACGCTACCGTGAAATAAGAATACATCTTGACTGACTAAGGCGATCGCCCCTCGCAGGTCTTGCAAACGAATATCGCGAATATCCACCCCATCAATGCTGATTTTTCCGTCTTGGATCTCGTAAAAGCGCAAAAGGAGTTTAATGAGGGTACTTTTCCCCGAACCTGTCGCCCCAGCAATCCCGATGGTTTTTCCTGTGGGGATTGTGAGAGAAAGATTTTCTAAAACAGGATTGCGATCGCGATAAGTGAAATTGACATTCTCTAGCTCGATTTTACCTTCTATGTGAGGAAGAGAAAGATGCCCAGAAGGAATATTAATGGGAGTATCGAGCAAATTTAGGACGCGATAGGTGGAGGCCATCGAGCGCTGATATTGGTCTAAAGTTTTGCCCAAACTGGTGAGAGGCCAGAGCAAGCGTTGGGTCATAAAGACCAAGGAGCTATAAATACCCACCGATAAGCGTCCCTCCACCACGTTTAACCCTCCCACTAAGAGTGTCGCTGTAAAACCGCATAAAATGGCAATGCGAATCAGGGGAATAAAAGCCGCACTGAGGGCGATCGCCCTATAGTTACTTTGTCGGTAAGCCTCGCTATCTTGGGTTAGTCGTTCCAATTCGTAGGCTTCTGTGGTAAAACTTTTAATGGTAGTAATACCGCTCAAATTATTGGAGAGACGAGAACTTAGCACGCTCACCTTTTCCCGAATATCTTTATAAAGAGGTGCGAGATGCTTTTGGAAAGCAAAAGACCCCCAGACAATAATCGGCATGGGTAGAGCGGTCATCCAGGCGATATTGGGAGCAACGACCATAAAGCCAATCCCAACGGTTAGTACTGCAGTAACAATCTGTAAAATATCATTGGCACCGACATCTAAAAAGCGCTCTAATTGGTTGATATCGTCATTGAGAATGGCCAGTAATTCCCCCGTGCTACGCTCTTCAAAAAAAGCCAGTTCGAGGTCTTGTAAGTGAGCGTAAGCATCGAGACGGAGATCGTGTTGGATGCTTTGTGCCAAGTTACGCCATAATCGTTCGTAGGCATATTGAAAGGCAGATTCTAACCCCCAGACGATCGCCGTGAGGACGGAAAGCAATACCAGTTGGGGAAAAACACGGGTAACACCCAAATTGGCAACAAAGGAATGTTCCTGTTTGACGACGACATCAAGAGCAATACCGATGAGGACGGGAGGTGCAAGATCGAAGATTTTATTGAGAATGGAGCAGGAGATCGCTTGCCAAACTAAGAGACGATATCTGCGTCCATAGCGGAGGAGACGTTGCAGAGGGTGTTTTTGCGGGGCTGAGGGAGACAATTGCTTTCAATCCGTTTTGAGTGCCGTTAGAAATCTTGTAGCCAGAATATCTCTAATATATTACAAGTTTTATATTGGCGTTAAAAACCAGACCAGAAAGAGAGGAGTTAAATCCCCCTCTCTTTTACTTAGCTTTAAGGTGCGTGAGTAATTTTTAGGTTTTTAAAGTAGGCATTAATATCGGGTTCAGTATAGAGTCCGATTGTTCCCATCGAGTCCGCACCATTTTTGAGATCCTCTACAACTAAAACAGGTTCGGGATTATTATTAACATAGAACCGTGCCATTTCTCCGAACACTTCAATGCGAATTTTTGTCCAAGCACCAGGTTCCACATCAGCATAGGATTCGTATTTTCCCCGTGCTTCTTCCCGCAGTCTGTACCAAGGATAATCAGGTTTAGAGAAATATTGTGCGGTAAAACTCCGTAAAGGTTCATCTGCGGCGCTAAACTTAGGTCGTAGATAAAACCCTTCATATTGGGAATTTTTCGGGTTATTTTCATTCAATTTCACCCGGAAGAAAATGCCAATAAATCCGAAGGATTCAAGAGGACCGCTTGCAACATCAACCTCGATCGTACCATTATGAAAAGGTCGCGTGCCAATATTGAAAAAGGGGCAACCGTCGCAAGCACCTGCCGCTATTTCCTGTCTTCTCAGTTCTGGATCAAGAGGATTGTCAACTGCTTTATGAGTATCTTGAACAACAACCTTTATCGCTTGATAACCTTGGTAAGTTGTATCTTCCACATTAACAGCGACGCGATCGGTTCTCATCCCGGCTAATTCAGCCAGCGATCGCAGAGGGAAATATTCAACAACTCCACCCAGAAGGGATGGGTACAGATGTTGGTGGGTATGGTTTTGTGTAACCTCAAGGGGTTCAGTTCTTTCCGCATTTGCCGTGCTGATCGATAGCAATAATGCAGTCATACCAACAATTCCACCTTTTAGGAAATTTCGTTTAGAGCGAAACATCAATGACTCCTCAATTATCTAATATTTTACCCCTGCTGCAAGCACCAAGTTAAGATACTTCGCAACAGTTTGAGTAATTATAGTGGAAAAAGCCGCAAAAATAGGTTTGTTTCCCAAATTTATGACTTCAGGTTGATTTTAGTGCAGGAAATCAGCGAGGATTTAACAAGAAGTCGATTTTTCTGTAGTTGCCAGTTGAAATCCCAGTGCTTTCTTTTTCATAGTTTGAAAAATATTATAAAACCCATTCGCACGAGAAGGAGTCAAACTCATTTTCAACCCCGTTTCTTCAATGAAATTCGGTGTAACTTGCAGAATTTCTTCTGGAGTCAAACCCTTTAACCCTTCAATTAAAAGTGCAACTAACCCTTTTACCAATTGAGCATCTGAGTCTCCCTGATAAATCACTTTTCCATCTTCAAGATCCGCAGTAATATAAACTTGTGAAACGCATCCCGGTACCTTATTCTCGATAATTTTACCCTCTTCCGGCATCGGGGCAAGTTTGTTAGCATATCCCAGTAATTGTCGATAACGCTGTTTCGGATCGCTGTGCCGTTTGAATCGTTCAACAATGCGATTTAAGTTAGGAGGTAAAGGGTAAGTAGCAGATGACATAGGAAATAAAGATAGCCTTCTCCAGAAATTTATCGGTATTATAACAAACATAAAACCCTTTAAAGAGAAAATTTATGCAATGCGATCGCCCTTTAAACCTCCTCATCGGTAATGATGACGGCATATTTGCCCCTGGTGTCCGAATCCTTGCCGATACTTTAGCCAAAGCAGGGCATCATGTTACCGTAGTCTGCCCCGATCGCGAACGTTCTGCAACCGGTCACGGCCTCACCCTACACCAGCCGATCCGCGCTTATCCTGTGGAATCTCTTTACCATCCCTCCGTTACCGCTTGGTCTTGTTCGGGTACCCCTGCTGATTGTATCAAACTGGCCCTCTATGCTTTAGTGGAGGAGCGACCGGATCTCGTTCTTTCTGGCATTAATCAAGGGGCAAATCTTGGCACAGATATCCTTTATTCCGGCACCGTTTCTGCGGCAATGGAAGGGATTATGGAAGATATTCCCAGTATTGCCTTTAGTTTAGCCAGTTTTACAACTCAAAAAGTCTTTCCTACCGCCGCAAATTTTGCGCGAGAATTATTGACTAAATTAGGAGAAAATCCCTTACCAGAAGCGACGTTACTCAATGTTAATATTCCCCCCGTAACCGAAGCCGAAGTTGCAGGAGTTCTCATCACTCGTCAGGGCATTCGTCGCTATATCGAACAGTTTGAAAAACGAACCGATCCTCGAGGCAAAACTTACTATTGGTTAGCGGGAGAAGTCGTCACAGAAATCGAACAGCCGGAACATTTACATTTACCCTCTCATGTTCCCACGGATGTGCAGGCTATTGGCAAGAATTATATTTCGATTACTCCCTTGCAATATAATTTAACTGATGTTCGCGGCTTTGGTTGGCTATGCGATCGCTTTTCATTTTATGCTAATCTGCAATGATATATCTTGTTATGCGATCGCTTCCTTTACCTTATAATCTTCTTGAGGATCTTTACAAATTTAACCCACATGGCACTGCTGACCACTGGCAAAAAATTTATTCGTGCTTTGGAAGAAACCGGAGCATTAGGAGTATACGCTCCTCTCGAGGGCGGTTTTGAAGGACGCTATCAACGACGCTTGCGAGTAAATGGTTATAATACCCTACATATTACCGCTAGAGGTTTAGGGGATGTTGCAGCCTATTTAACAGGAGTTCACGGCGTGCGGCCTCCTCACCTAGGCAAGAAAAATATCGGACAAGATGCAATGGTGGGACCTGTTTATTATGTTCCTCCCATCGCGACGACTCAACTGGCAACTCTGCCTCCCACTTCTAAAGGGTTAGTGCTTTGGGTTATCGAAGCGATGGTGCTTTCACGGCAGGAAATTGAATATTTCATAAATTTACCCAAGGAAGAGCCAAGAATCAAAGTAGTATTAGAACTGGGAGGAGAGCGCTATTTTCGCTATTCACCCCTGCAAGATATTCTGGCGGCTGCTTGAAACTTAAAACACTTGTCACCGAAGTGAAATCTATATGAAATCTATTTCGGTGACTTAAATGAGGAATTTATATGCTAGAAGCTCGCGACTATACCTTGATTATCGATAGAAGTGCCAGTATGTCACAATGCGATCGCCCTGACGGGAAAAGTCGCTGGCAGATTATGAGAGAAGCTACTTTTGCTCTTGCACAAAAATGTGAAGAATTCGATCCCGATGGAATTACTGTTTATATTTTTTCCGGACGGTTTCAGCGTTACGATAATGTTACAGCCGATCTTGTCGATCGAATTTTCTCAGAAAATCACCCCTCGGGTCACACGGGACTTTCGGGAGCATTAGAACACGCACTACATAACTATTTTGAACGTAAATCTCAGGGAATCGCGCAACCCAACGGGGAAATTTTTCTCGTGGTGACAGATGGGACATTCCGCGATCGCGAAGCAGTAGCGCGAGTTATTATTAATGCTTCCAGTCAGATCGAGAAGGATGAAGAGTTAGGCATTTCTTTTATTCAGGTGGGAAGCGATCGCCAAGTAACGGATTTTTTACAATGGTTAGATGATGATTTGCTACGGGCTGGAGCAATGTTCGATATTGTTGATACTATTACCCTCGATCGCATGGAAACTATGACCCTAACGGAAGTTTTAATGAATGCGATCGTAGATTGAGACAATAGGAAACCGAGGGAGACGGAAAAGATGGATTCGCTGGATGATTTACTGGCTAAAATGCAGTCGGATTTTAAAGGGAAGCAGAAAGAAAAGCAGATTGAGTCCCGCGATCGCCAAGAAGAAGCGGGAGAAATTGAGACGATGTTGGCAGAAATGGAAGCAAAGTTTCAAAATAGAAGTAAAACGAATGCAATTCCCCCCATGTCCCAGCAAAGCAAACAATCCTCTACAGACGATCTATTGGCTCAAATGCAGGCTGAATTTGGCAATAATGAGGAGAAACAACCACAAAAACGCGAACCTAGCGCGATCAATGATTTACTGGCCAATGTAACCGAGGAATTTGCCGAGAAAACACCGTCGAGATCGACAGGCGATCGCACTCAAATTGAAAAAATGCTATCGGAAGTGCGAGGAGATTTTAAAAATAAGCAAGCAGAGAGGCGATCGCACCAACCGCAAGTTTCTGGGAGTACCGATCGCTTTTTGTCGAATTTAAAAGCAGATTTTCAACAAAAACAAGCTGAAAAATCCCCCCCTTCTCGACATCGTAACGATCCTAAAACAGACGATCTTTTAGCGAATCTAAAAAATGAGTTTCACAAAGGAGATATTGAGGATAGCCTACACAGACAGCAACAAGAATTGCGGGAAAAACGAGAACGAGAATGGGCAAGACAACAGCGACGCAAAGCCCTAAAACATAAAGCAGAAGAGTGGTTAAAACAGTTAGATCCTTATTCTGGTGAGGGACTCTGGTTTTCCGAGTTTGCCGAACATTATCCCAATCAAATAGAAGCAGCGATCGACTATCTAGAAACCGTTTGGGACAATCAAAAATAGTTCCCTTAAAAACACTTCGGCGTTTATAATTATTCTAGTTAAAAAATTATCGAGATAAAAATTATGTTTTCAGGAAAACGACCCAGCAATTTAGGGATAAAGAATGGCAAATTAGCGCCTTGTCCTGGGACTCCCAATTGTGTCTCATCTCAAAGCACTAAATCTCAAGAAAAGATTGCCCCTTTACCGATGACTTCTATAGCGCAATTACGCAAAGTTATCGAAGGCATGGAATTAACAAAAATTATCAAAGAAACTGACAATTATCTGTATGCAGAATTCAAGAGCAAATTAATGGGATTTGTTGATGATGTCGAGTTTTACCTCGATTCTAATGCAAAAGTTATTCATGTTCGTTCTGCATCTCGTTTAGGAAAATCGGACTTAGGTGCGAATCGCAAGCGGGTTGAAGAAATTCGCACCAAACTATAATTTTAGTTCTGCATTATTACAGATTTACAAATTTGAGATGCACCCAATTTAACGCAATACTTCAGACCGCGCGATTTTTACTCAAAATTAATCTCAATTTTCTCCTCCGATCCCTTATTAACCTGCAAAGTATTATCTTCCGTACTGACAGTTAAAACTTGTGGGGGAGTCGCATCGGGAGGATAGAGAAAATCAACAGTAACTTCCCGCGTCATTCCCGGTTTTAAACTGAGAGTGACTAGGGGTTTCCCTTGTTCCCCTTGACGCTGTACCAAATGGAAAAACTGCTCCCGTAATAAACCAAGTTCATCCTTATAGCGTACCTGTACACTGCCTCGGAAAAAAACGCGATCGCCTGGGGGTTCCAAAAACGCCAATTCTCCCACTTCACGATCGCTTTTGAGAGGAGTTTGTAAAGTTAAAGTTACCGTTTTGCGGCGATCGCCATTGTTTCTTAACGGTAGAGTAAATTGATAATGAACCCCATAATTCCCATGTGCTAAATACGCCGTATCAGGATAGCGAACTAACATCGGCGCACTTTGAATTTGTCCCGTTCCTAATGTTCCCGCGTTAACCGTACTGATGGGATAAGAAAAGGCTTCTCCAAGTTTAGGAATACTTAAATAAGAGCCACCTTCATCAACAATTTGCGTCTGCCATTGAGAACCTCGCGCCACTCCCGCCACGCGACCATAAATTACCTCTCGTCTCGTTTCTCCGATCGGAGTCGGCGGGCGATCGCGGGGAAACGCCAAATAACCCTGGGCCAATAAATTTTCCCATTCTTCCAAAGTTGGGGGACGATGGGCGCGTTGGTTCCCTTGTTGGATCGCAGGCATAGCTAAACTAGCCATATACACATTTCCGCTTGTTTCCACCTTTAACAAAGTCGATCGCGCATTGCCCAACTGAATCGGCAAATTAAACAACATTTTGCTTTCCCCAGGCTGGAGAATTAGGCGATCGGGAAACTCATTGTCATCAACACCGCGTAAAACATCCCCAGCTAAACGGGATCCCGGACCAGAAAATACCATCCCACCGCGATTTTCCACAACGGGAGGTAAATCAATAAACGGCGCATCGGGGTTAGTCACGTAGCTTACCCCTTGCACAACATTCATCACCACAGGATAATTATTCGGATTGCGAACGAGAAGCCCGTGGTATTTTGGCAACCAATCCTCCTCCGTTCGCCCCCGAGCGATATGATGACTGAAGATATCAAAGCGCCCTCGTAGGGGTAAATTGAGATGAGCGCTAGGAGCAAACATTCCTTGGGGAGGAAATGTCGATAACAGAATTCCGGCTGAGTAGAGAACTTCTGGACTATTACTATTGAAAACTGGAATCTCGTCTAATTTTCCAGGTAAAACCCTAATTTCCTGCGGTTGTACGATCGTTTCTCGGGCAGGGCGATGAAAAGCATCGATGGCAGTTTGGGGAACTTGGGCGAGGGTCAGTGCAGATAGTAAAGACAACATAAGCAATGCAAAAGTAGGGAGAGAATTTACACTGTGCGGATCGAGACAAATGCAAACGCACCCCACAATAACTGTAATCCTGAAGGGTTATCTTAGCATTGAGGGTAAGATTGTTAACATTTTCTTTGTAATTTTACAAATCAGTCTCTATTCCTCCTTCGCAAGCGATCGGTACAATCTGGAAAAGAAAATGAGAATTTACGGAAATCGCCCCTTAAAAACGATGCCGGGTCGCAATATTCGCCCCACTCCCGCCCGAGTGCGGGAGGCGTTATTTCAGATTTGGCAAGATGAGGTTTATGGCTGTCGCTGGTTGGATATCTGTGCGGGCAATGGAGCAATGGGGGCGGAGGCACTCTGTCGCGGTGCGTCGCGGGTGGTGGGACTCGAACTGGTGGGACGTGCTTGCGGGATTATACGAGAGAATTGGCAGCAGATGACGCAACCATCCCCAGAATTTCAGATCATCCGAGGAGATGTCCGACGAACTTTAAAGCGTTTGGATGGACAACAATTCGATCGCATTTATTTCGATCCGCCTTATCAAAGCGAACTTTATCATCCCGTCTTAGCAATAATTGCCCAGAAGAAACTTTTGGCAGAGTCTGGGGAAATGGCCGTAGAATACAATCCTAAATTTTGGCATCCCGAGGCGATCGCCTTCTTAAAACCAGTACGCAAAAAAACTTACGGTAATACCGCATTAGTGTTTTTCTGTAATACAGAAGATTGTGAAAACCTGTAGGGACGTTAAATTTAACGTCCCTACAGTCAATATTTGAGAAGATAAATTAGCGAATATATTCTTTGAGAATACTATTGCGATTAGGATGGCGCAATTTCCGCAATGCTTTCGCCTCAATTTGGCGAATTCGCTCTCGGGTCACATTGAAAATCTGACCGATTTCCTCTAGAGTTTTCATGCGTCCGTCATCCAAACCGTAACGCAAGCGCAATACATCTCGCTCTCGGGGACTAAGGGTATCAAGGACATTTTCTAGGTCTTCTCGCAGGAGACTTTTAGAAACTTGATCTTCCGGCGTTTCTCCATCTGCCTCAATAAAATCCCCCAATCGAGAATCTTCTTCTTTCCCGATGGGGGTTTCTAATGAGATGGGAAGTTGTGCGGATTTAGCAATAAAGCGCAGTTTTTCGATGGTCATTTCCATGCGAGTTGCGATTTCTTCCTCCGTGGGTTTGCGTCCCATTTCTTGAGAGAGAATTTTGGTTGTTTTCTTAATACGAGAAATGGTTTCGTAGAGATGAACTGGAAGGCGAATAGTACGTGATTGATCCGCGATCGCCCGAGTAATGGCTTGACGAATCCACCAAGTGGCGTAGGTGGAAAACTTATATCCTTTCGAGTGGTCGAACTTTTCGGCGGCACGAATTAAACCCAGGGATCCCTCTTGAATCAAGTCTTGAAAGGATAGTCCTCGATTCATGTATTTCTTAGCAATAGAAACCACTAAACGCAGGTTAGACTGAACCATTTTATCTTTAGCTCGCCTGCCCTCAAATAAGCGACGGCGAAACTTAGGATACTCAATGTCCATCGCTTCAGCCCATTCGCGATCGCTAGGTTCACTATCGTTATTTTCAACCAGATCCTCGCGAACCCGTTCAAACTCCAACAATTCAGCAATTTTACGAGCCAGTTCAATCTCCTCTTCTGCCCGTAGCAGTCGAATGCGACCGATTTCTTGCAGGTAAACGCGAATTGAATCCTCAGTGTAGGGTTTCTTCTTGCTCTGTTCCCTGCGTCGGGAAGCTGGGCTTTTTTTAGTAGTTGTTTTCTGTGCTTTCTGTGCTTTTTCGATTACCGGTGCATCATCTTTTGATGATTGTGCGGTATCTCCGTCAATCAAAAGCTCCAACTCTGTCTGAGGTTGGGTAATTGTTGCGAGATTGTAATTCGCCTGGGTCATGCCGTTTTCCTCTTGCTCCTTCAGTTCAAGACCAGAACATCAAGTGTTAAATTTCTAGGCACTTGGTAAGATGCCTTATACCCCGTTTGGGACTAATCTATATCTTTCCCCGATTTAGTCTGTCAATCTTGATAACTCACACCATTATTTGATTTTTCCATCGGGGATGTCTTCTCCAGTTGGGGGTTATTTCCACCCAAACTCTGAAGACCCTTCCGATTGTAACCTCTCTTACAAAAAAATGGGTTCGCTTCCATTTAATTTCTTTCATCATGTTTTGATTTTGTTACATTATGACTTTGCTCAATTGTTGGCGATCGCGTTGAACTGCAGGCCATTGTAATCAATTCAATCTAAAATGACAGCTTATTTTCCCGCTTCCTCAAAAAATAGGCATTTTTGTTTTTTCTTAGTTCAAATGTATGGTGAGTATTGATTTTAATCTTCAAGGTGATGGAATTGTGGTGTAGATTTGGGGAAGTGTACGGGCATTTTTAAAGGCTGTTTGTTTTCTAACTTGAGTTGTTTGCGTTCCCAAGTTCCCAAGCCTTTCAAGAGAGCATTTCTAACTTTTTCGTCTTCTTCACGGGAAAGGAGCAAGCGAAAATATTCCAGCAGTTGAGTGCGATCGCCTTCATTTAAGCGTTGAGATAACTGGGTCAATTGACGAACCACGATTAAACGTTTAAGGGGATCTACCCTGGTGAGTTCCAATAATAACTGCTCGTATCGGGTTTCTTCTCGATATTGGCGATCGCTAGTACCGTACCAACCCAATAAGGCTAATGTGAGCAAAGTCGCTACACCTTGCAAAAGTGAACCAAGAGCCAACCAACGATTTTCCGAATGCGCCCAGATTGAAACGGCTAAATACGTGCCTAAAGTTGTTAGCCCACCACCAGCAACAGCAAGGATCAAACGAGATTGAGGACTCTTAAGAAAACGAAGCGCTTTGCTGAGACGTTCTTGCCAATTCCACCCCTGCATCACGTAAGTTCCCCACATGGCAGCGATTCCCAGCCCCGTAGTGAGAACGAGTTGCCAATTCCAAATCAGCAAAAGTGCAACCCCGAGGGAAACTAACAGCCAAAGACCAAGGGTGCGAGTCTGCTTTGAGGCGATCGCCCGCAACAAGCGACCTTCGAGGTTAATTAAAATCTGACTTTGTAAGGGATGGCGCAGTTGTTTTCGCCAAGGGGTTAATTGAGACATGGAGGGGAGAGAGGAAAAGTAACGAGTAACGAGCAACGATCAGGAGGGGAATAAGGTTATATTATCAGCGATCGCGCTCAATGCTCTCTTCGTCCTTGCAGAGAAACCACTTCTGCTTCATTACTTTCCCGAGCGACTCGAACCAATAAGCCCGCTAAAATCAAACTAGAAATGATAGAACTCCCACCATAACTGAAGAAGGGAAGCGGTAAACCCGTTGTAGGCAAAACTCCCGTCGCCACGCCAATATTGATCGAAGATTGACCGATTAACAAAATCATCACCCCGATAGCAACGGTTTTTTGAATCGGTTGGGTAGCTCTCAAGGCAATAAAAACAGCGAGAGTTGCATAGGTTATCAATAGTATGAGCAAAATAATGCTGCCGACAAAACCAAATTCTTCGGCAAAGACAGCAAAAATAAAATCAGTATATTGAATAGGCAAATAGAACAATTTTTGCTGGGAAAGTCCAAACCCCGATCCCCATATTCCCCCGGAACCAACAGCTAAAAGACTTTGAATCAATTGATAACCATCCTGCATAGGATCTTGCCAAGGGTCAAGAAAAGACATGATTCTGCGTCGTTGATATTCTTGGGAATAAATACTACCCACCGCGAGTAAAATGCCCGAAACTGCGGTACTTCCCAGTTGTAACCAAGGTAAACCCGCAGCGACGGCCATTAACCAAAGGGTCATGCCACAAAGAGCGGTTGTACTGAGGTTGGGTTGTAGGAGAATTCCCCCGAGAATAATCGCAAAAATACCCAGCCAAAATACCCGCGTTAACCATGAGAGTTGTTTCCAGCGTCCAAACACACTGGCACTTTGCACGACAAGAAAGGGTTTAATCAGTTCTGAGGGTTGAATGGGAATGGAGGCGACAGTAATCCATCGTGTTGCACCATTGACGGTAGTACCGACTCCAGGAATGAGAATGGCAATCATTAACCCTAATAATACAAACAGAATCCAACGAGAAACAGGGAGAAGATAGCGGAAAGGCGATCGCGCGACAATATTAAAGGCGATCGTCCCCAACAAGATCCAGATAATTTGTCGCTTGAAGTAATAAAAACCATCCCCTACTTCAGCATCTGCAACGGGATAAGAGGCAGAAAATAGAACCACTAATCCCATAAACATCCAGATCATAGTCAACCAACGAACCAAACGAGCCTCGATCGCCCAGTTGGAAACACCAAAATCGAAAAAGGGTATTAAATAACGAATCTTAATCATCGATCAATCAGCAGTGAATAGTTATCAATTCCAACAAATCCAAATGACAATTTTAATTTGTCCAGGCATTCATCCTCCAGAACTTACCCAGAGTTTTATTGAGAATCTAGGATTAACATTATGCGATCGCCTTCTCATTCTCCCCCCAACTATTCCTCCCTATTCCGGCATAGATGTCCTAAATTTCCTGAACAAAAATGGCGATCGCTCTTCTCCCCTGCTTTTCCTTGCCTTTAGTGCTGGGGTTGTGGGGGCAATATTGGCCGCCTTAGCATGGCAAATTCAAGGAGGAACAATTCGCGCCTTGATAGCCCTTGATGGTTGGGGAGTCCCCTTAGCAGGCAATTTTCCTCTTTATCGTCTCAGTCACGACTATTTTACGCATTGGAGTGGGGCATTATTAGGGTCTGGTGAGCAGAGTTTTTACGCCGATCCTGGAGTGGAACATTGGGAATTATGGCGATCGCCGAATACTGTTACCGGTTGGCATCAGACAGGAAACCACAAGACTCGTTGTTATGCTCACGAGTTTTTATTAGAACTTTTGCAACCCTACGATGGTTACACTGTATAACTGAAAGGATAACGCGATCGCTCTAACCGATTACCGATTACTGTTGAATCTATGTTTAGTTCGCTAAAAGGTCTATTTGCCAAATCTGGGCAAGGACTCGGCCTCGAAGTTGCACCCGAACGTATTAACATCGTGCAACTGAAAAAACAAGGGCAAACCTATAAATTAGATACCTACATTACCGCAGAAGTCCCCGAAGGCATCTTTGAGGATGGACAAATTGTAGACTCTCCCGCCCTAGCTGAATTGATCCAAGAAACCCTCAATCAAAATAATATCAAGTGTAAAAAAATTGCCACCGCCATCCCCATGCGCGAGGCGATCATTCGCATTATTCCCATTCCTGCGGAACTGGATGACAAAGAACTGAAAGAAATGGTTCTCAACCACGAGGCGGGTTTATACCTTCCCTATCCCCGAGAAGAAGTAGACTTGGACTATCAAAAACTGGGCTTTTTTGAGGATGAAGACGGCATTGAAAAAGTGCAAGTCTTACTCGTAGCAACCCGTCGGGAAGTCACGGATGTTTACGTTGATACGATGCAGCAAGCGGGCTTAGAAATTGATGTCCTCGATATTAACAGTTTTGCCCTCATTCGTACCATTCGGGAACAACTACGGCAATTTGGACCCCAAGAAGCCGCCGTTTTAGTGGATATCGAGTTTGAAAGTACCGAAATTGCCATCATTGTAGATGGGGTTCCCCAATTTTCCCGTACAGTTCCCATCGGGACTTTTCAACTGCAAAGCGCCCTTTCTAGAGCCATGAATTTACCCACCAAACGGGATACAGAAATGCTGCAAGGCATGACCATTCCCACCACCCCCGTAGATGGCCTGCGAACTGGGGCCACAGGCATTAATCCAGGCATGGCCGCCCTCTTGAGGGTATTGGGAGAATTAACCGATGAATTGCGCCGCTCCATTGATTTTTATCTCAATCAAAGCGGGGAACTGGAAGTGGCACAATTATTATTAGCGGGTCCCGGTGGTGGTATTGGTCAACTCGACGAGTTTTTTACCAATCGTTTGAGTTTACCCACGGCTCAGATCGACCCTGTTTCCTCATTGTCCCTCGAAACAGATGAAGATATCCCCGACGTTGTTCGTCCAGGATTGGGAATTGCTTTAGGTTTGGGACTGCGGGAGATTTAAAATGTATAGCTTAGACGTTAATTTTCTCAAAGATCGCGCTGTTAGTGCGGCACCTGCTGCGGGAGGAGCCGCCAAAACTCCTGCCAGGAAAATCGCCCTTGACGAACTCATTCCCTTGTTTGTGGGAGGGGCGATCGGTCTGGTTGGGGTAGGAATTGCGGGGGCGGGGTTTGTTTATCTCAACCTACAAACCGCTCAATATGAGGAACAATCGCGGATTTTAGATGGAGAACTGGGTCTTCTGCAACAACAAAACGCTCAAATCCAAGAATTGCAAGGGCAAATTGATGTTGCTCAACGACAAACCGACGGACTGGCGACGGTTTTCGTCAAGATTCTGCCTTGGTCGGCGGTTTTAGCGGATATTCGCGATCGCATTCCCCCAGGGGTACAAATCAAGTCCATCACGGAGCAGGAACCCGAAGTGGTAGCGGCGGCGGCACCAGCAGCAGCACCCCCACCAGGTCAGCCCCCCGTGGCAGAGATCAAACCTAGATCGAGTTTATCCATTTTGGGTTATGCAGATTCCTACGATACTGTCAATTATTTCTTGTTGTCCTTGGAAAAATCGCTTTTTTTCAATCCAGATACGGGGAAAATTGTCAGCGCCAAACTGGTTGACGACCCCAACGATCTTAAACAGGCAGGAGGGCAAGAGGGCGCAGTGGCTCTCGAACTGCCTCAAGTGGTCGAATATACCCTAGAAATTGCCCTCAACGATCTCAGCGAACAACCCCCAGCAGAACTCGTGACTCAATTAGAAAGTAAAGGGGCCCTTGGTTCAGTAGTTCGGATTAAAAATCTTGAACAAAGGGGACTGATTTCTGCTGAATAAAATCTGGGGGGATATTCCCTTTTCTTTGTTTGTTGTTACTGGAGGTATTTTTATGACTTTTGCAGACGATCTGGCCCCAATGGGTGGGGAGGAAGAGGAAAAATCTCCCTATCCTAATGCGTTTGGGATTACGTTTACGCCCATGATTGGCGGTGTTATGATTGCGGTTATCGGTTTGGCTGCTGCGGGAGGTTTAGGTTATCAATTTTTGAAGCCAGCTTGGGATAATTTACAAACCCTAAAAACACAGGTTGATGAAAAAGAGGTGCAGAAGCTACAACTGGCAAACTTGCAAGCCAAAAGCCAGGAACTGCAAGCTCAACTGCAACAGGTTCAAGCCTCTCAAAAAGAGGTATTGAGTTTATTCTCTGGAGAAGCCAGCTTAGATACTTTGTTGCTGACAATTAACCAACAGGTGAAAAATCGCGGACTCTTGCTCAGTTACGCTCCGCCCTCGGGAGAACCAGAGGCGATCGCGGATGGTTCTTGGGGAGAACCGGTTAATGGTTTGCTCAAGCGTCAAAAAATAATTGATTTAACTATTGAGGCTCCCTTTGGCGAAACTTTGGAAATTCTCAGAAGTTTGGAGAGGGTGCAAACGTTATTGGTGGTCAAAAATGTTCGTATGGAAGTTGCCGAACAGGAACAACGCTTATTAACTCCTCGCGGTAACATTTTAACGTCGGGTCAGCCTGAGCTAACAACCAAATTTGATATCGAAATTCTGATTCCTGTCAGTGAGGAGGAGTTGGCCGCTCAGAATGCAGCAGCCCCAGCAGAAGGTGCAGCCCCAGCAGATGGTACAGCCCCAGTAGAAGGTGCAGCCCCAGTAGAAGGTGCAGCCCCATAGAAAAGGGTAGAAATCAAGAAATTAAGCACTATATTTCTGGGTAAAAGGCAAAATTGAGATAAGTTATTAGCAAGGGAAAATCAAATTTGGTTGGATTCTTTGCTGGTTTTCACTACAGTTCAAATTGGTCGAGGAGTAAATCGTGAGAGTTTATCAAAAGTCGGTTGGTATTTTAACTGGGGCTGCGGCGATCGTCTTGGTTGCCTCCCAAGCTGCACGGGCGGCGGATATTCAGATTACGGGGGTACAGTTACAGCCTACGAGTTCTGGGGTGCAATTGATTCTGGAAACGGCGGGGAGTAGTGATGTTCCTCAAGTGATTCAGGTGCCTAAAGCGGGGAACCGTTTGGAAGCGGCAATTTTAAACAGTCAGTTGTCTCTTCCTGCTGGTAATCTTTTTAGTCAGGTTAATCCGGTGGCGGGTATTGCGTTGATTGAAATGTGGCAGGAAACTTCCGAGAGTGTTGTGGTTAGGGTGACGGGAAGCGATCGCCAGCCCCAAGGACAAGTTTTACAACGAGAAGCGGGGGCGATCGTCTTTAGTTTTGCTCCTGGAAATACCGAGCGTTTGAGCTTACAGAGGCAAAATGACCCGGTTCCCAATCCCAACCCATCAAGCCAGGATTTACCCTCGCAATTGCCCTTAGAGCAGCAATTCCCGCAACAAGCTCCGGTTACTCCCGACCCGACAGCAACGGCAAGCGCTCCCCCCATTGCCCAACCGGATCCCCAACCCGAGCTTCCTCCTTTTGACCCTAGCGTTTTTGCTGAACTAGCACAGCGATCGGATGCGATCGCCCCTAACCCGCAAATTACCCTAGAAGGCAACCCGGCACCCCTCGCCCAACCCGCTCAACCCGTCGTTCCGGTTCCCCCTTTATTACCTCAACCCGTACCGCCTCCAGTGGGTCCGATGGCGGTGGCTAATGTGAATGTCTCTCAACAAATTCTCGATTTGGGAACTTCGGCGCGAGTACCGAGGATTGTGTTGCAGGAAGCCCCGGTGCGAGAAGTGTTGGGTTTGTTGGCGCGATCGGCGGATCTCAATCTGATTTTTGCCGACGGTGCAGGGGGTACGGAAGGAGCATCTGCTGGGGGGGGTGGTCCAGCAATTTCCCTCGATTTACAAGACGAACCCGTACAGGATGTCTTCAACTACGTGATTCAAGCAACAGGATTACAAGCAGTACGCAAAGGACGAACAATTTTTGTTGGAGTGGAACTGCCAGAAACCGCTCGCGATGTGATTAGCCGTACATTCCGATTGAATCAAGTACAAGCGAGCAATGCTGCATCCTATCTCACGAATTTGGGGGCAGAAACCCAAATATTTACCCCTGGAGAAAGAGAACAGACGACAGCTTCTGGTGGTCTAGTATCCACTACTCCGGCTGTATCTCCCAGTATTCAATCGTTATCTCCTCAAGAGAGTTCCAGTCCAAAACCTCTCAGAGGCTTATCTGTTGCCCCTGATAGTCGCTTAAATACGATAACATTAGTCGGTGAACCCCACCTTGTTGCAATAGCAGGTTCTTATCTCACTCAACTGGATGCTCGTTTGCGTCAAGTTGCCATTAATGTCAAAGTTGTTGATGTTAACCTAAATAATATTGGTCGTTTTGGTTCGAGCTTTTCTTGGGGTATTAACGACACGGGAATTGTTAACTCTAATGGTATTGGCATTATTAACTTTGGAACCGATTCCTCCAATCTTCCCCTGCTACAAGATGGGACGGGGGCAGCAGCACCAATAGATTTCCAAATCGATCGCGGGGAAACAGGACCTTCGGATCCGGTTACGACCTTTGAGGGAGTAGGAACAACGCAAGCAGGTATTCCTTTTCGCCCTCCTGTTAATAGCGGCACTTTCGATGTTGTTAATGCCTTCCTCGCCCAATTACAATTCTCCATCCAAAACAACAATGCCAAAATTCTCACAGACCCAACTCTCATCGTCCAAGAAGGTCAAGGAGCAACGGTCAATTTAACCCAAGAAGTCATTTCTAATGTAGAAACAACACGGGAAGCAACAGGAAACACGGTGACAACAACAACTAACGTTGAAAAAACCGAAGTAGGATTAACGCTTGCGATTGTTGTGAGTCGTATTGATGACAATGGTTTTATTTCTATGCAAGTTAATCCAACCGTAAGTACCGTTGGGCAAAATACTACGGTTGCCGCAGGAGATGACAGTCAACAAATTGCTTTGCTCAATTCTCGCACCCTTAATTCTGGAGAAGTCCGCATCCGAGATGGTCAAACCTTAATTTTGAGCGGTATTATTCAGGATCAAGATCGACTACAGATCCAAAAAATTCCCCTTCTCGGAGATATTCCCATCATTGGTGCCCTCTTCCGGCGCACCATTCGTGAAAATCAAAGGGCAGAGGTAATTGTTCTGGTTTCACCGCGCATTCTCAATGATTCGCAAACCTCGAACTATGGCTATAGTTACACACCGGGTCAAGATGCGCGACAAATATTGCAACAGCAAGGTGTACCCCTTCCCCCACAATAAATCATTGCCTGAAATCCTGTAGGGGTGCATCTCAGAAAATAAATTTGTTTTTGAATAGATGAGAAGAAATACTCTTTGTTAAGAGAAAAGCGATCGATGACCTACTGTTTAAACCCACAATGTAGCAAACCGCAAAACCCTGAAAATAGCCGCTTTTGTCTCAGTTGTGGCTCAAAACTTCTCTTGGGCGATCGCTATCGTACTCTTATGGTTAAAGGAGGAGTTGGGCGCACTTTTTTAGGGGTTGATGAAACTCAACCTCAGAAACCCCAGTGTATTATTAAACAAATTGCAATTCAACATAACAAAGAGACTCCAGCAGAAAGTCTTGCTAACTTTCGTAACGAAGCGCAAAAATTACAAACATTAGGACTCCATCCCAATATTCCTCAACTCCTCGCTTATTTTGAAAGCGATCCTAATATTCATAATTTCTCTCCGACTCTTGTGCAAGAATTCATTGCAGGTAAAAGCATTGCGGAAGAAATTTACGACGAAACAACGATTCAAAATCTTATTGAAGAAGTTTTACCGATTCTACAATTTGTCTGTGATTGTCATATTATTCACCGAGATATTAATCCTCAAAACTTAATTCGTACTGCCGAAAAAACATTATTTTTGGTAGATTTTAGTACATCCAAAGTAACAGCAAAAACCGCCCTTGCCAAAACTGGAACTGTCGTCGGTTCTGCGGCCTATGTGTCCCCAGAACAATTGCGGGGAAAAGCCGTTTATGCCAGCGATCTGTACAGTTTGGGTGTCATTTGCATTCATCTACTCACGGGTTTTCATCCTTTCGATCTCTTCAGTAATACCGAAGGAAGTTGGACTTGGGAAGACTATTTAGTTAATCCTGTCAACCCTATCTTAAGAAAAGTTATTAATAAAATGCTTTGCGAGGCAGTCAGCGATCGCTATCAATCGGCACAGGAAATTTATCAAGACCTTCACCCAGGACAGACCCTAATCCCGACCCTAGTGCAAACGCGATCGCCGACCCCAATTGGCAGAAAAACCGCCTTTGCTTCCCTCAAGACCTTACAACCCACTTGGCACGGTTTTCGCACCTTAGAGGGGCATTCTAGCTCGATTCACGCCCTTGCTTTTCACCCTAACGGGAAGCGATTAGCCAGTGGAGGAGCCGATCGCACTATCCGGCTTTGGGATATAGAGAAGGGAATAGCCCACCTTACAACGCTTAGGGGACATTGTAGCACCATTGAGGAAATTGTCTTTCATCCGCAAACAAATTTAATAATTAGTGGGAGTTGGGATTATCAAATTTGCTTCTGGAATTTAAAGGAAGAAATCGCTAGAATTGAGGCACATACAGGTTGGATTAAAACTCTAGCTATAACAAAAAATGGCCAATTTTTAGCCAGTGGTAGCGCCGATAAAACAATTAAAATCTGGAATGTAGAAACGAGAAAATTAGAGCAAACATTACCAGGACATTCCCAAGAAATTCGCAGTCTTGTGTTTAATTCTGATGGTAAGTTATTGGTGAGTGGAAGTAGCGATCGCACGATTAGAATTTGGGAGATGAAAAGTTATCAAACTAAACAAATCTTACAGGGTCATACTGGAGAAATTAATGCTTTAGCGATGAGTCCAAGCGGTAAAATTTTGTTTAGCGGGAGTGAAGATAAAACCATTAAAATCTGGGATTTACAGCAAGGAAAATTACTACGAGAATTAACAGGTCATACCGATGCTATTAATGCTCTTGCGATTAACACAGAAGGCAATTTACTGGTTAGCGGGAGTAGCGATCGCACTATCAGAATTTGGCATCCCGGTACAGGTCAACTGCTGCACGAACTTAAAGGCCATGAATTAGGCATTGAAGCTGTTGCGATCGCACCCAATAATCCAATTATTGCGACAGCTTCTCGGGATAAAACTATCAAACTTTGGCGATATCAATAAACAACTATCAAGAAGCATCTACGGACCGGAAAACACAGCCGCTTCAATATCAGCACGACTGAGAGAATATTTAAAAGATCGTACAATATCGCGCATTCCTTCTCCTGCTTTGAGATAGCGAATTGATAAATCTTCCACATCCAAACATAATTCTGCTTGCCATGTTGGACGTTCGATATTCCAGCAATTTAATTGTTTTCGATCTTGTTGACACCCTAAATCAAGCAGCCAATTTTCAATTTCTGGCAGGGGATGATTGTAAAGGGGTGTATCGGGGTTGGGTAATACCATAGACATTTTAAAAACTAGAGTTTGGGTACAGAAAAGAAAGCAAAGCAACCGGAATTTGTAAAGCAGTTTCCCCTCGGGTTAAGCCTACGGCGATCGCCAACAAGATGCAACCGAGAAAGGTTACACCCAAAATAAATAAAGCGAATAATTCTCCTCCTGAAAGAGGGCGATCGCTAGGATCGAGATAAGCAGAATGATTATACTCTTCTTCTTCCTCTTCCTGCCAAGAAAAATGCGATCGCGATTGCACAACATAGAAACGGGAATAACCAATTTTACTATCATAAAGCAAACGACCCTCGCGATCGCTCAAAGTTGCATAGGCTTCATTCAGATTTTGAAATTTAACTGTGGCAACTTCAGGGGATAATGTCGTCGTATCGGGATGATAGCGCTTGCTTAACCGCCAATATGCCCGTCTGATTTCAATAACAGAAGCAGAAGGATGTAAACCCAAACGCGCATAATAACTATTAGCAATGCGCGTCTGTGCCGATACCCTGCGATCGCTGGTTCTGGGGTTAAATCCGCTCTGACTCATGGAAAAGTGTTGGCTCGATAATCCTAATCCAACATTGTACCCGCGATCGGATTCCTCTACTTCCTCTTCTTTAATTTTCTTAAAGCAGGCGATCGCCAAGCGATCGCGAAGTCCCCAATCCTCTGAAGGCGATCGCTTATGATTATAATTAGGAAAAGCACAATCTCTAATTATTGGATGATGAAAGTTTTACGCCTTTTTATTTTTGTCTCTATTCTGTTCTTATTTCCCCTCAATTTTCCCCTCAATGCGGTTGGTTTAGCCAGAGAGAAATCAGAGCAATTATTCAAGGATTTCACGAACAATACCCCCTCGACAAAATTGGCGCAAAATGTAACTTCTGAAGAAGAGTTGATTTGGAAAAATGGGGCTTTGGGAAGTTTATCGATCGCCTTACTGGAAATCGGCGATCGCGATCGCAGTCTCGATATTTTTCGTAGCATTGAAGATCCATTTCTGCAAAAACAAACTTTATCTGAGTTGGTTTTGCGGTTAACAAGAAAGGGAGAAGTTAAATTAGCTTTGGATTTGCTACAGACTTTTAGCCTAGGAGATACGACTTTATTAGCTGGTATTTTTCGCAGTTTAATGGTTGAAGATAACGGCGATCGCGCTTGGGAAATTGTGCAATTAATGAACAGTGATGATAAACAAATTCTCTTGCTATTTTTGCAGGCTGCGATCGACAATAACGACTACGATCGCGCTTGGGAAATTATTCGCGATCGCCAAACAGAACTCCTTCCTTATATTAACCTGCGAGGCATGGCTTTAGGATTTGCAGAACAAGGAAACAGCGATCGCATTGCCGAAATTATAACGGTTTTAGATAACGATGGCGATCGGCAAGATTTAACATTATTGGTGGCCTTAACTTTAACAGAACAAGGGGAACTAGAACAAGCTCTAGAAGTCGTAGAAAGGCTAGAAAGTCCTTTAGATCGAGTTGAGGCTTTAGGGTTGATTGGCTTAAAATATATTGCAATGGGAGAAGGCGATCGCGGAGAAAAAGAATTTGATCGCCTCAATAAATTACTCCCGCAATTAGAAGCCAATCAAGAAACCGATGCGGTTTTTAAAAACTTAGCTAGTTCTCTCGCCCGAGGGGAAGAATTCGATCTCGCTTTAAAACTAAGCGATCGCATTTCTAACCCCTCCCTAAAAACAGAAACCTTGTTTTATATTTCCCGTTATTTAGGAGAAGCAAAACAGTTCGATCGCGCCTTAGAAATCACTCAAAATATTGATGTTTCAGGACTGCAAGAAATAGCTATTCGAGAAATTGCTATTAACTTAGCAGAAAACGGAGACAGCGATCGCGCCTTAAAACTGATTCAATCCTTCTCAGATCGAGATGAAACCTTAAAAAATATTGCTACAACTTTAGCAGAAAAAGAACAATTTGATCGCGCTTTAAAAATTTCCGAAGAGATACAAGGAACAGAATTTAAAATCCTCACCCTCAGCGCGATCGCCCTACAACTACAGCAAAAAGGACAGCTAGAAACCGCCCCAAAAATCAGAGAACAAACCCTACAACTTTGGGACAACTTAACCGAATCTAGCAGAAAAGATTATCTCTTAAGCCTAATTGTTCTTCCTTTCCTAGAAATTGAAGCCTACGATATCGCCCTAGAAATGTTGCAAAGATCGCCAAATGTAGAAGATAAAACTAATACCTTACGCGATGTCACCTACACCCTAGCAGAAGCCGGAAAAATGACCGAATCTTTAGAATTTATTGCTTTAGTCGGGAATGAAATTGAAAAAATTGGCGTGTTAATTTTTCTAGCTATTCAACTCGATCACCAAGATCGGAAACCAGAGGCGATCATGTCTCTCACTAATGCTCTGAGCATCGCAGGAACTTTAGAAAAAAAAGATCAAAAAGCACTTCTTTTAAGTTCTATCGCCACGCGACTTGCAGAATTAGGGCGATCGCAGCAAGCCAAGGAAATTACCGATGAGGTATTAAAATTGTTGCAACTTTAATACCGTGAACCGGATTTGATATAATCGGGATGGTTCTTGTAAAATAGGACAAACTTATGAAACTTTCTACAGCATTTATTTCTGTACCAGACTATCTTGAAGGGGAAAAAATAAGTCCCATTCGCCATGAATATCTTAGCGGTCAAATATTCGCTATGTCTGGTGGTAGCGAAGAACATAATCGTATTACTCTCAATATTGCCAGTCTCTTAAATTTTCATTTACGGGGGAGTGGTTGTAAAACTTTCATGTCAGAGATGAAAGTCAATATGCCCATTGCTGAAAATACTGCGGATCTTTTTTATTATCCCGATGTCATGGTAACTTGCAACCCCCAAGATACGGAAAGATATTATAAAACTCGTCCGTGTTTAATTGTTGAGGTGCTTTCTCCTTCCACTCAAAGTTTAGATCGGCGAGAAAAACGGCTAAATTATCAAAGTTTGCCCAGTTTACAGGAATATATCCTCGTTTCTCAAACGGAAATGAGGGTGGAAGTTTATCGACGGAATACAGCCGGAAATTGGTCTCTGGAAATCTTAGAGGAGAATGATATTTTAGAGTTAAATTCAGTGGGTTTAACCTTGACAATAGCAGAGATTTATGATGAGATTTTGACGGGATAAATTGCTTGGATTTGAGCAGGATTTTGGGGATAGGATGGCGATCGATAATAGTTAGAGAAAGAAATGCGATCGCATTGAAATGCAAATCCCTAAACCTTATTTTTGAGAACAAAATCAATAATAAAATCTAGTCCTTGTTGTGTTTTCAGGTTAGTGAAGACAAAAGGGCGATCGCCGCGCATTTTTTTTGCGTCTCTTTCCATCACCTGTAAACTTGCACCCACAAAAGGCGCAAGATCGATTTTATTAATAATCAATAAATCTGATTTGGTGATACCAGGACCCCCTTTACGAGGAATTTTATCCCCTGCGGCGACATCAATAACATAAATAGTTAAATCGACCAATTCTGGGCTAAAAGTCGCCGCTAAATTGTCCCCCCCACTCTCCAAAAAGACAAAATCTAAAGAGGTAAATTTCTCCTCAAGAGATTCGATCGCCACCAAATTCATAGACGCATCTTCACGAATAGCTGTATGAGGACAACCTCCCGTTTCTACTCCCAGAATGCGATCGCTTGACAAAGCCTGCGATCGCACTAAAAACTGAGCATCTTCTTGAGTATAAATATCATTCGTCACCGCCGCAATTTGATACTTATCTCGCAATGCTTTACACAAACTATCTAATAAAGCAGTTTTTCCCGATCCTACTGGACCTGCAATTCCAATCCGAAAAGCTGTCATCGTTTTTGAACTCCACTAATTCTCATTAAATCTGAGAAAGTCGGACAATAATCAGATTGTCCAAATGTTGAAGGAAGAACAGGATTTTTGCAAGTAAAATGGCGATAATTCATACAAAAACGATCCCAAGGGGCAAGTTGGATATGAAATATCTTAATCAAAATATTAGCCAGCCATATTGATAAAGGAATTTGGAAATAAATTCTCTTGCCTAGATACTGACACGCTTCTTTTATCATTTCATTTAAAGTGATAGGTTGACTACCTAAAACCAATTGCTTAATATAAATATCATCTAACTGATCGATCGCATTATAAGGAATAGGATTATCAACTAAATACCCGACAACATTGGCGATATCTTGGGCATGAACAATGTGAAAACTGCCATCAGCTTTGAACCAACGTGCCAAGCCAACCCATTTCATGGCATCGACAAAACCAGCCGAAATATGCGAATAGGGTTTGTTTTTACCATTGCCCCCAAAGACTAAAGTAGGAAATAATACAGTAATTTTATCAGCAATTTTGAGGCGAGGCAGTTGGGTTAAACAATCGTATTTAGAACGGATATAATCTGTTCCCAACTCGCTTGCTTCTTTGAGAATTTGATTATTATGATTGAGAATACTAGCTGTAGAAAAATAAAGAACTTGCTGACATTTATTAACATCCAATAAGTTCATTAAACGGGTTGTTTTAATAACATTAGTATCTAATACTTCCGAAGCTCCTCCCCAGGCACTCGCTGCTAGAATGGCGACATCTATTGTTTTAAGTAAATCCGCAAAGCGATCGATTTCCCGTAAGTCCCCATGCAGGATATTCACACCGGGACGAACTTTATAATCAAACCCTACTTTTTGAGGATTTCTAACCAGAAAAAATAGTTCGTGTTGAGTGTTTTGAATTAAATTTTCGGCGATATAGTGACCGATACAGCCACTTCCACCGGTAATAAAAATCCGCTTGGATGTCATTTTCAGTTCCACAATTGATTATGAAGGGTTTGGAGACCAAACCCCTACGGCAAAAATTAGGCAAAAGTCAGGAGTTTATTCGCTTGTTTTGCTGTTTCAAAAAAGAAGCGAACATTGTCTTCTGGGGTACCTGGTAAAACACCATGACCGAGGTTAAAGATATGCCCTGTAGGTCCTGCTTTTTTAATGGTATCGAGAATGCGATCGCGGATAAAATCTTGAGAACCAAATAGAGCGCCAGGATCCATATTTCCTTGCACTTTCATTTCTGACCCGAGGCGCTTTCTGGCATTGGCCATATCTACCGTCCAGTCTACGCTGATGATATCAACTCCCGATTGTCCCATGCGCTCTAAAACCCCAGCACTGCCGCTAATATAAAGAATTAAAGGGGTATCGGGATGAGTTTCTTTCACCCGTCGGACAATATATTGTTGGTAGGGCAGGGCAAAAGTATCGTAATCTTGGGGGCTAAGTTGTCCCGCCCAAGAATCGAATAATTGTACTATTTGCGCTCCGCTATCGATTTGAAAGCGCACATAAGTGGCGATCGCCTCGGCGAGTTTACTCAACAGTTTATGCAGGATTTCCGGTTCGGAAAAGGCCATCTTTTTAATAATGGCGTAGTTTTTCGAGCTTTTCCCTTCTACAGCATAGGCGGCTAGGGTCCAAGGAGAGCCGACAAAACCTAAAACCGTGGATTCATTGCCCACTTCCTGACGCAAGGTTTGTAGGGTCTTTTTGACGAAGGGTAGAGCCGATTCAGGATCGAGGGGGTGAAGTTTGTCAATTTGTTCTTGGGTGCGAAGGGGAGGATCGATCGCAGGTCCCTTATTTTCCACAATATCAAAGGGAATACCAATGCCCGGTAAAGGGGTAAGAATGTCGGAAAACATAATTACGCCGTCGGGCTGAAAGGCGTGCCAAGGTTGTAGAGATATTTCAATCGCCAGAGCCGCATTTTCCGATCGCTCTCGAAAACTAGGGTATTTGTCGCGCAAATCTCGATAAACTTTCATATAGCGTCCAGCTTGCCGCATCATCCAGACTGGTGTGCGATCGGCTTGTTCTCCTTTAGCCACGCGCAGCAAAAGCGGTTCTTGGGTTGCCCCCATTTGTTTATTCTCCGTGTTCGGTTTACTAAATTTTTTTACTAATTTTTTTAGCAACTTTTCATTCTAAACACCCGAACAACTCATTGTAAAGCAAATCTGTAAAGCAAATCTGTAAAGCAAATCGGACATACAAAAGAACTAACGGAAAAAACTGCTTACGCTAAAGCGCAATTAATTAACAAGGTTTTAAAAGGAATGCGGAACGCGAGACTTGAACTCGCACAGGATTATCTCCCACTAGAACCTGAATCTAGCGCGTCTACCAATTCCGCCAGTTCCGCAGGTTAAATGCAATTTAGTATTATGCCACAAATATTACAATTTTTCAAGATTACCCCGATCTCTCGTAATAATTGAGAAAAAGAATAAGCAAGGAAAGAATTTTTGAGGCGATCGCAGAAAAATAAGATCGAACATACCGTTTTTGCGCTAAATCGTCGCCTTCTTTCAGGAATTGCTGACAAGATGACCCATTTAAGCTGGTAATTGTCAATCTTTTTGGTAATATCAAAACAAAAAAATTGCAAAACTTCGCAAAACTTGAACTAATTGTGGAAAACAGAGCGATCGATACCTCTTTAAGCCAAACCAAAGCCAAATCCTCCGGGGATGAAGTGCAAGAAGCCCTTCGTATTTGGGGCAGAAGACCCCTAAGCGGGAATGTTCGCATTAGTGGCGCAAAAAACTCCGCTCTTGTCCTGATGGCAGGCGCATTACTGTGTCCAGAACAGTGTCGGCTCAGAAATGTTCCTGCTTTGGCGGACATCAACAGAATGGGGCAGGTTTTAGAAGCCCTCGGGGTGAAGTTGCAACGACGGGGAGATGCCCTCGATATCGATGCCAGCACTCTCACCACTTCTAAAGCCCCCTACGAACTGGTTTCTCAGTTACGAGCCAGTTTTTTTGTCATTGGTTCTTTGGTGGCGCGGTTGGGATCGGCACGAGTGCCTTTACCGGGAGGGTGCGCGATCGGGGCGCGACCCGTGGATCTCCACGTCCGGGGCTTACAGGCATTAGGTGCGGAAGTTCGCATCGAACACGGGATCGTCTATGCCGATATCAAAGGCAGTGGTGGTAAATTAAAAGGCGCAAAAATTTATCTCGACTATCCTAGCGTAGGCGCGACAGAAACCCTGATGATGGCTGCTACCCTGGCTGAGGGGGAAACCATCATCGAGAACGCCGCCCAGGAGCCGGAGGTTGCGGATCTGGCTAACTTCTGTCGGGCAATGGGGGCGAAGATTCGCGGTGCGGGAACCAATACGATTATTATCGTCGGGGTTCCGAGGCTACATACGACGGATTATTCCATCATTCCCGATCGCATTGAAACCGGAACATTTTTGGTTGCAGGGGCAATTACAGGGTCGGAAATCTCGCTCTCTCCCGTCATTCCCGAGCATTTAACCCCAGTCATTGCCAAGTTAAGGGAAATCGGGTCGGAGATTATCTTTGAGGAACCCAATCGTCTGCGAATTATACCGGGAGAACTGCAAGCAACGGATATTGCGACTCTTCCCTATCCCGGTTTTCCCACGGATATGCAGGCTCAATTTATGACCTTGTTGAGCTTGAGTGAGGGCAATAGCGTCGTCTCAGAAACCGTGTTTGAAAATCGTATGGGTCACGTTCCCGAGTTGGTTCGCATGGGGGCAGATGTTCGCATTAAGGGGGAAAATGCCATTATTCGCGGTGTTCCCATGCTCTCGGGGGCTCCCGTCTCGGGGACAGATTTGCGAGCCTCTGCTGCCCTAGTTTTGGCGGGTTTGGCGGCGGATGGCGAAACCCTGGTCAAAGGGTTACATCATCTCGATCGCGGTTACGAAAATTTGGAAGGAAAACTCCGCAAATTGGGTGCAAAAGTGGAACGAGTGACGGGAAATTGGTAATAAAATAGGACTTACGCAGCTAGGGAGCGAACTACTGTATTTTCTTGTCATGGTAGTGCGGGCATCTTGCCCGCTTATGCGTAAGTCCTAATAAAAGTTATTTACCAATACAAAAGCGACTGAAAATCCGCTCTAATACGGATTCGGTGACATCTTCTCCGGTAATTTCTCCTAGGGTGCGAATGGCATCCCGTAGGTCGATGGTCCAAAAGTCCAGGGGAAGATTCTGTTCAATCGTATTTTGAACGCATTCTAGGGCGGTTTTAACTCGGGTTAAAGCCGCCTCTTGTCTTTGGTTGATGGCTAGATCGAGGTTCGCGGCGGTTAAATTTTCGCTTTTGATGGTTTCGAGAATGGCTGCTTCTAGGCGATCGAGTCCCCGATCGCCGATGGCGCAAGTCCAGGCAATACGCTCGATTTCCGGGGGATAGGTGACGCGATCGGGGGGGGCGAGATCGATTTTGTTGATAATCAGGATCAGAGGGCGATGCTTGACTAAGGCGTAAATCTCGGCCTCGGCATTGGTCCAACCCTGGCGGGCATCGAGGGTGAGGAGGACGAGATCCGCTTCTCGGGCGGCTTTTTGCGATCGCGCAACACCGATTTTCTCTACGGTATCCTCGGTTGCGCGAATGCCCGCAGTATCTAAAACCTGCACGGGAATTCCCCCAACAATGAGATTTGATTCCACCACATCCCGCGTCGTACCGGGAAGATCCGTGACAATGGCGCGATCGCTGCGACTCCAAGCGTTGAGTAAGCTGGATTTTCCCACATTAGGCGCACCAACGATGGCGACTTTTAAGCCACTGCGAAGGAGTTGCCCGCGATCGGCTGTGGCGAGAATATGTTTAACTTCTGTTTGCACAAGTTGCAGGCGATCGCGAATTTCCTCTTCATTTAAAGGCGGTAAATCGTCCTCAAAATCAATCCTGGCTTCTACTTCTGCGAGAATATCCAAACAATTTTGCCGCAATTGGCGAATCGGAGTTGCTAATTTTCCCTGTAACCCAGCCAGGGCAATTTGAGCAGCTTGCGGCGATCGCGCCCCAACAATATCGGCAACACTCTCCGCTTGGGTGAGGTCAATTCTGCCGTTGAGAAAAGCACGCAGGGTAAATTCCCCCGGTTGTGCCAATTTTGCCCCGCATTCAAGGCAGAGTTGCAGAACTTGCTGTACTGGAATCATGCCCCCGTGACAGTGGAATTCCACCACATCTTCGCGGGTGAACGATCGCGGTGCCAACATGATTAACAGCAGTGCTTCGTCAATCTGTTTCCCGGTTTGCGGGTGGCAGATCCTACCGTAGAGAATGCGATGACTCTGCCATTGTTGCTTACCTGGGGCGTAAAAAATCTCTTGGGCAATTTCTAACGCTTGTGCGCCGGATAATCTCACAATGCCAATACTCCCTTGTTCGGGAACAACCGCCGTGGCGATCGCCGCGATCGTTTCTCCTTGGGTTGGTGAATCCGGCATTTCTTTTCCCCAGAATCATGTCTTTTATGGCATTATAATAACAAACTAGGAAAGTTATGAACGGCAATATTTTATGTCTGAATCAAGTACATTATTACAAAACAAATTTTTACAACCCCCTCAGCAAAGTCTTTATCGTGCGGTAATTTTTCCCTATCAAGGCAGGTTGCTAGGCATTGTTTTACTGAGTATTATCGATCTCTTCATTCTTTACGGACCTCCGAGAACTTTTCTCAAGGGACAAAGATTTTTCTGGGATCTTCCTTTGAGTTTACTGATTTGTGCCGGTTTAATTTGGGTGGGATCGAAACTCTTCGCCCGATTTTTTGAAAATTATCTGGTCGGTTCTGTTGCCAAAAGCAATCGTAAATTAAATTCAGGACTTTTAATCGCGCTTAAATTCATAGCCAATTCAGCGATTGTCTTGGTTGTTATTATTGCCTTTGCCCAAACCCATCGAATTAATATTTTTGGCTTATTGGCTAGTTTGGGTGTTGGTGGATTAGCGGTTGCTTTTGCTGCTCAGAAAACCTTAGAACAAATTTTAGGAGGTATTGTCTTATTAGTCGATCGCCCTTTTGTTATTGATGATTATATTGGACTTCCCGATGGCTTATTCGGACGAGTTGAATCTATTGGCTTGCGTTCTACGAAAATCAGAACTTCAGGCAAAGGCACAATTGTTGTTATTCCCAATAACCGTTTAACCCAAGTTAATATTGAAAACTTTACAGAAGCACAAAAAATCATTTCTCTGCTTCACTTGGCGTTTGAACAAGTTATTCCCGAACGGGAAAAAGCACTGATCGAACAAGTTATTATAGAAAGCACGCGAGATATTCTCGGCATCGATCCTCGCAGTACGAGAGTCACTTTTAAGGATGCAGGAGAAAACAAAGAGTCTCGCAAAACAGAAGCGCAAATAGCCTTTTTTATTCTCGGTTCTGGGCAAGTTTCTATTGACTTTCGCCGCCAGTTACTCGATATTGCCTGCCAAAATATTAGGCGACAGTTAAATGATTATAAAGTCGTTTTTGAAATTGAAGACAAAACGATTGAAATTGAATCTCCGATCACAATTTAAACAAATTTCATGGATATTTTAGTTATTCTACAAGACTGGTTACAATTTGACGAAGAAACACAAAAATTTCTGCTCCAATTTGGCATTCAGTTGGGTATTTTTCTGATTTTTGTCCTTTTGTCAATACTGATCGGACGCTATACTCCTTCTTTTACAGCCTCGATCGTGCGACGAATTTCACCGCAGCAAGTAGCCGATATTTATCAAAACCTGATGGTCCCAATTGAAGACCTTTTAAGAATGGCAGGAACTTTTATTTTAATATCAGTCTCTGCTGAATTGTTACAAGACTACCGGGGACTTTACGATTTTTTACAGTTTTTCTTCGATTTAGCAACCATCGCCAGTATTGCATGGCTAGTCTCTCGCTTATTTCACCAATTTGTACTGGTTTATGGCATTAATATCATCCGCCAAATTGGTTTAGAAGTGGATGAATTACTCCTGGTTGTTGAAACTATTGCTAATGCTTTCATTGGTTTTTTTGCAGTGGTTGCTTTTGCCCAAAGTCAAAATGTAAACTTATTTGGATTGTTGGCAGGTTTAGGTATTGGAGGTATCGCGATCGCCTTTGCTGCTCAAAAAACCCTCGAACAATTACTGGGTACGATTGTTATTTATTTAGATCGTCCTTATTCTCCTGGAGAATACATTCGCGTCAATTTGAATGTTCAGGCTCCAGATGTTTTTGGGCGTGTTGAATCCATTGGTTTGCGATCGACAAAAGTACGTTTACCTGCCAAAAATACCTTACTGATTATTCCCAATTCTATTATGGCCAATAAAGATATTGAGAACATCAGCCGAGGTAAAAAAGTTATGGTTTTGCTCTATCTAGATTTCCCTAAAATATTAGATGAACGGGAACAGGCTCTTGTCGAACAAGTCGTGAAAGACAGTACAAATACTTTATTTGGTATCGATCCAGGCAGCACAAGAATAAATATTTTTCAACCTGAAGATAAACAAGGAACTCGAGGGCGAGTTAGCTTTTTTATTCTTGGGTCTTATCAGGATTCTCTCGATTTACGCAAGCGCTTGCTGGAAATTGCCAATGAGAAAATTTCTCAGGAATTAGCAGAACAAAAAATCGCTTTCATAATACAAGAACCAACCATTTATGTTGAATCTCCTGTCACCATTTAATCAGGATCGAAACGAAAGTTAACCCTCAACCCTCAATTATCAAAAGTAGTCCCAAGGCGATCGCCAGAGAAGTTTCTATCGGAGCGATCGCCTTGAGTCCCGGAAAACTTGATATAGTAGATCGTTGCATCGACAAATGTGGTGGGAATGTTTCGAGAGCAAAGTCCGTGTTTGAGTTTGGCGGTAGATCGCCTACTCGCAGCCGGAAAGGAAAATTATGCGATCTGGGTTCTCCATGCCCCTCTACCGGGAGGGTACGTTCACCATGACAGTATTTGGCCGGCCCGTATGACCCAGCAATGGTTGGCCTGGCAAGAAATGTTTTCTTTACAAGAACATTTGCACATTCCCCTCGTGGGATCCTCAGAAGAATATATTGCTCCGAAAATAGCCTCAGAACTTTTTAACTCTCCCACAGATCCCGATATCTCCGCAGGTAACTATAGTGGGCGCTTAATGCAAAATTTGGGCATCGATCTTTGGAATTGGTTATTACAGGGATCGATCCGTAATAGTTGGTCCCAAAGTCGGGGCATTGCTATCGGTCAAAATAAACCCTTGCGCTTTCGTCTCGATATTCGCGACCCTCATTTAATTCCTCTACCTTGGGAAATCATCCAGCCTGCCCCTGGCAAGCAATCTATTTCTCTCAATCGTCAATTTTTATTCAGTCGTACCACTAGCGATGTAGATCCTCTTACTCCCCAGCGATCGCACGACCGATTGAATATTTTGTTAGTTTTGGGTGAAAGTGATGTAGAGAATCATCAATCTCTACAATTACAAGAAGAAGCGCGATCGCTGTCGGAAGCCATTGAAAAACGGACGGAAGAGGTGAATTATCAACGTTCATTTTCTCCAGTTCCCCCTCGCGTTGATGTTCTCTTGCAACCTACCCCCGCCGAATTGGTGACAGCCTTGGAAAAAGGGATTTACAATGTCTTTTTCTATGCCGGTCATGGTGTTACCGCCCCAGATGGAGGCTCTCTCTTTTTGCGTCCCAATGCCACTATTAATGGCACGGAACTGGCACAAGTTTTAGTGAGAACCCAAATCGTCCTTGCGGTTTTTAATGCCTGTTGGGGGGCGCAACCTGAAAGCATTGCCGGTCGTACTATTCCCCGCAGCAGTTTAGCGGAGGTGCTGATTCATCATGGGGTTCCGGCGGTTTTGGGGATGCGAGATGCGATCGCCGATCGGGAGGCTTTAAGTTTTATTCAGGTGTTTACCGAGGCTCTTTCCGATCGAATGTCCATCGATCGCGCCGTGGCCATCGCCCGTCAGCATCTCCTCACGTTATATAAGTTTAATCAACCGACTTGGACCCTGCCGATCCTATATATGCACCCAGAATTTGAGGGGGAACTGATTAAACCCCTCGGGGAAGGCATTACTGAGTTACCTACGGTTTTACCTGGGGGCAAAAAAAATCTTGTTCCCAAAGCATCTTTGCATTCCCGACCAGGCGATCGGGTCTGGGATATTCAAGGCGGACTTATGCGAGTAGGTCGCCGTCCCGATAACGATCTGGTGATTCAAGAACGTTGGGTTAGTCAAAACCATGCAGAGATATTTTATCGAGAAACATTTCTAGGGACAAAATCCGCCCCGAGTTATTTTTTACGGGATTTTTCTCGCTATGGAACGCTTCTTTCTGATGGGGAAAACTGGCAAAAAGTTCATCATCAAGAAGTCCTTTTAGAACCTGGGGTTAAGCTCAAATTTGGCAGTTCTCAGGGTCAAGTCTTGGAGTTTAAAATTGAATCATCCCCATTATCTTAACCTTTAAGAGGTCAGGAAATAACCGCACCGATCCAAGCGTGCTGCTAAAATATCCGCGTGTTTCCACCAGGATACACCTCCTACCCAAGAACGAGAAGGTAAATGTCCTATGGGCGATCGCAAATTAAACTGTAAATAAGCATGGCTTTTCTCGTCATGTACTGGCCAGCCCACTTGCTGACAAAATAGATCGTATTCTTTCCCTACTTCTTCATAAATTTGTTTTTGAACCTGAAAACCAAAGCGTCCTTGACTCGATTTAAACCATAAATAATCTATTGCTTTTAAATCTTTGCAAGGTAATTTCTGAATATCTTTGTTAAACAAATAAGTTCCTGCTCTTTTCCCCATCAATGTACATAAAATATCTCTTGTCTCCTCATCAGCTTCCTTCCAACGCTTGCGAGAAAGGAGTGCTTTTAAGCGGGTATAATCAATTCTCACTTGAGATTCTTCACTTTCTCCTGATAACTTTAAGCGTAAATCCTCTAATTCTACTTCCGAGCCTACACTCGTCTGTCGCGGCATTAAACCTCGCATTTTAGAGGGTTTTGAGGTGAGAGGCAGAGACATCGCTTGAGTGCGCTGCTGAGGATTGGTAATCAACTGCTGAGGAGTTAATCGCTTGGGAATTTGGGTCGTGGGAGAGGGAGAAAGGGGTTGATTCTGAAGGGGAATGTTACCAATTTCGCGCATTACTTCCTCCGCAGATTGGGCGCGTTGGCGTAAAGAAGGCTCCACTAAATGATTTAATACTTTAGTCAGTTTGGCGCTAATTTGCATTCCCCCAGGTAGGCGATCGCGCCATTTCCAGCGCTCTTCAATGACATCAAACAGATGGTCGGGATGTACACCGACCAGTAAATTTAAACAAGTTGCTCCCAAACTATACAAATCACTCGCAGGTAAGACTTTTCCTCGCATTTGTTCTGGTGACATAAATCCAGGCGTACCAATAATTGTTGCCCCTCCCATCATTGCCGTCCCGGTAAATAGCCGCGCTACGCCAAAATCAATTAGCACGATTTGACCATTCTCTGCACGTTCCATGATATTCTCTGGCTTAATATCTCGATGAATGACTTGGCGATCGTGGATAAACTTTAAAACGGGTAATATATCTCGGAGAAGTTGCCAGATTTTTTCCTCTTTATTTCTCACTTTTTGCCATGCCTCCATATTCAGAGTAGGACCTGGGATATATTCCTGCACTAAAAATAAATAACCCTGTTCTGAGAAATAAGCATAGAGGGTGGGAATTTGTGGATGGTTGCCTAATTCGCTCAAACGCACGGCTTCTTGCTGAAATAAATCCATTGCTTTAGCATGGACTTCTGGGGTCGCCTGTTGCAAATATAATTGTTTAATTACACAAGTAGGATGTTTGGGAAAATGTTCGTCAATCCCTAAAAATGTACGCCCAAAACCCCCTTGACCTAACGCACTTAAAGCACGATAACGCTCTTTCAGTAGCAGAGAAGAACCGCAGGTCTTACAGGATCGATCGCCTTTACTATTTTGCGGTTGGGTACATTCCGGATTGAGACAATAAGCCATAATGGGTGAATGGGTAATTGTTAAAACAGTTAATGTTAACTTCTTTAATTTTATGACAGTAAATTCGTCTAAATTTAATCCTCCTTTTGCTCTTAGCGATCGCAATTCTAGCGCAACCCGAAATCCTGTACTACAAATCATTCTGATGGAGAATATCGCCAAGATTTACGGTAGTGGCAATACCGAGGTGCGGGCTTTGGATCAGGTAAATTTAAGCGTAGAAACTGGAGAATATTGTGCCATTATGGGACCATCAGGATCGGGAAAATCTACCTTGATGAATATTATTGGCTGTTTGGACAGTCCTTCCCAAGGCAGCTATTTACTCGATCGCGTTGATGTTTCTTCTCTCCATGATGATCGCCTCGCAGACATTCGCAATAAAAAGATCGGCTTTGTCTTTCAACAATTTCACTTATTACCCCAGTCTTCGGCGTTGGATAATACAATTTTACCTATGATTTATGCTGGAGTCTCCCCTGCCGAACGCCGCGATCGCGCCGAGGAAGCCCTTGTGCGGGTCGGTTTAGCCGATCGCTTGCAAAATAAGCCCAATCAACTTTCTGGAGGACAACAGCAACGAGTCGCGATCGCCCGAGCCATTGTCAATAAACCGGCAATCTTACTTGCAGACGAACCAACCGGAGCCCTAGATTCCCGCACAACAGCAGAAATTTTAGCATTATTTGACGAACTCAATCAAGCCGGGATGACGGTGGTAATGGTGACTCACGAAACAGAAGTAGCTAAACAAACTCAGCGTATTGTTTGGCTAAAAGATGGGAAAATCCTCCACTCTCACCTTACTCCCGAAGAAATGTTAGAGGTTGCGGTACATTAAAGAAAGTTATCTTTAATTCCCCCTTCTTATAAAAGGAGGGTTTAGGGGAGGTACTAAAAATTTCGTTTGAGAAATTTCCAAACCGCGACGATCGCCTCCTCAACCCATGCCATGACAAGATCGACAAATTTGAGGGCTTTTTCTAAAGGATGTTCGATATATCCCGTGGTTTTCGCGTCTATTTCGAGCCAATTATCCTCTAATTCCGGCTTATTTTCCGGCTTTTGAGCCCACTTATTGTTAACAGTAGAAAGAGAACTTTCTTCGGAGGAGGGATCTACAGGAGAAGACATAGAATCTAATTTTTGTAAGCTAGAAGAATAAGAATTAGCAGACTGAGATTCTAACTGCAAGGTTTGAGAAGGAGCGGACAATTCTGGGATATCCTCATAGGCGATCGCTTTTCGTTGGGAAAGATGAGAGATAAACTCTACTCGGGAGCGATCGTAGAGTTCCTCCCACACCAACCAAGGATCTTCCATCGGGGTAGAAGTCGCAGCAGGTAAGGATCGGTTGCGATGATCGGTGCCGAAAAAATAATCCATTGCCGCCCGCAGAAAATGTTGCATTTTAGTGAGGCGATCATGATCGCTCAAGTTGGCATTTTCCAACTCCTGCCACCAAATTTCAAGGCGATCGCGTAAAAGATTCTGCTTGTTTTCTAAAGTGGCGATCGCCTCATCTAATTCCACCACTAAATCGGCAACCGGAAGGGGAGCCCGCCAAATTGCTGTGGATGGGGCGATGGCGATCGGGCTTTCAGTTTCCTGCCCTTGGGAGGACATTTGCTGCCATTGCAGAACGATTTTCGCCTCCTGAAACAAATCGATCGCCCGAGCAATGCTACCCTGTTGTTCCCAGCGCATCAGGTGCCAAAAGCAACGCAAGGGAGGGGCAATATTCGGGTTAACCGTTAAAGACGGAGGAATTAAATATTGTCGCGCTTTAATTCTTTGCAAATATTGCTGATAGGCATAATCAGCCAGTTCTCTCCGCATGATTTGTGCGAGGTATATCTGTTGTTTTTTTGTGAGCAGATCGAGGCATTGATTCTCAACGGTAGCAAGAACTAAATGATGTTTGTCCAACCCAGAGGCAATGCCCCGAATGCGTTGTGTTGTGCCGATTGTTACCGTTTGTCGGTCTGCATCTGTTGCCGGGGCGATGGCGGGCATATTAGCGGTCCAGAGGACAGGAGAGGCAAAAGCGTGAATCTCATAATTTCCCGGAATTGTCTCGAGGAGGGATTTAACGCTAGTTAAAGTTTTCCAAACCGGAGTATCGACGGGAATATGGTCTTCTTGAGAGGTTTCTGGGAGAGGAATAGGAGCAACTTTTTGTTCCAGTTTCCAAACGAAAGCGCGTCCCCCTTGAGCGATGAGATAAACGGGATAAACCAGAATTTGTGTTCCCCAAATCGCCGCAATTTTGGCACTGCGAAAGGTTTTTGCTAGGCGATCGCCCAGCACGATCCTCTGGCGGTTGAGAAAGTTAAATAGGCGACTTTTATAGGGGCGCGGCGGGGAAATCATGGCTCGTTGCAAATACTCTGGTTATTATTCTCCCACACCGATCGGCGATCGCGAAATGCGTTATCAGTTTTTCACTCCTATTCGCGATCGTCAAAACGAAAGTTCAAAGTTGCACTCATCGAAATGCGATCGCGTCCATTTCGTTTTGATTGATACAAGGCTTCACCAGCCGCCTCTATTAAGACAGATGCGGCGGTTTCCTGATTGGGGATCGTACTGGCAACACCGAGGCTAACCGTGACAATATCCTTCGCAAAGCCACCATATTTTTCCGCATTGATAGGAATGCCCAACATTTCGATTTGTCTGCGTAATTTTTCAGCCAGAATTGAAGCAGTGTTGCCATCAGTTTGCGGCAGTAAAGCAATAAATTCATCGCCACCATAACGGGCGATCGCAGTTGTGGGAATATCAATTCCCGCCTCAAATACCCCGGCAATCAGTTGCAAACAATTATCCCCATCAGTCAAACCGTGAACATCATTAAAAATCTTAAAACAGTCAAGATTGCAAACAATAATAGATAACGGCATTCCTGTTTGAGCCAGTTGTTGCCATTGTTCCTCTAATTGTTCCTCAAAACTGCGCCGATTGAGCAGTCCGGTTAATTCGTCGAGATTTCGTAATTGTTGTAATTTTTGGTTCTGCTGTTCGAGATCGACTAGGCGATCGCTTGTGATTTCGGGGGGATTAGCCCTATCTCTCTCATCCTGTAAGAATTGCTGCTGAAAATAGCGGCGATATAGCTCGTAGCGAACGCTTATTTTATCGCCCTTTAAGGTGACTAAACCCAAACTTTCTAATTTATAGGCCAAGATGGAATTAATAACAATAGGGCGATCTGCCGCGATCGCCCTTTCAAAAGCACGAGATAATTCTCGATCATTTTTGAGAACTAACCGATGTCGTCGCAAATGATCGCGATAAATGCCTCCTTCCGTGGCACTCTCCTCCAGAATTTGCTCTAAATTCCCTGAATCCAATGAACTTCCGCGAGCTAAGTGATAAAAAGCCAAACGAGTTAATAAAGGATGCCCACCCACAAGCGCCATCAGGTCTTTAGTTCGATCTTCGTGCCAATCTAAACCATGCAAATGAGCGAGAGTTTCGACTTGTTGGGGGGTAAATTCTCGTATATTTAATGGTAATCCCACATTAAAGGGAGATTGATTAATATTAAGGGGAACATAAACCTCTGTTGAATAAACAACTACTAAGCGAAGTTTGCGCCAGATATTAAGCTGTTTGGCTTCCTCATGCCACGATCGCAATAAGGGCAAAAATTCAACAGCAATTTGAGGATATTCAAACAGATGATTGACTTCATTTAAAGCAACGACCACAGGGCGATCGAGATGCTCGAGTAAATACCATTGAAAATAACAAGTACAATTGACTTTACTACCGACATCTTTATCCCAATATTCATCTAAGTTCGGTTTGAGATTTAATCCCCGACTAACTTGAGTACAAAAACCACGCAAAAATTTATTGAGATCGTTGCCATCGATTTGTTGAAAATTAACATTAACCCGGTGATATCCTAGAGACTCAGCATGGGCAAGAACCCGATTTAAGAGGGAAGATTTGCCCATGTCTTTCGGTGCTTTAATTCGCAACACGCAACCAGGCTTGAGAATCTCATTGCAAGCCTGCTCTTCCAAAGGAGGACGGGGAATATAAAAGAGAGAATCGAGAGGTACTGGTCCGTTGGGGTACTCGGGAGGAGGTTGAGATGAGGATGAGTTTGAGAGAGGATGGGTAGGCATTTTATTTGCGTCACCTACAATGATTTTGCTGCTGGCAGGATCTGGAGATTGGGAATCGGGCATAGCGATGACTCTAAAATAGCTTGACAAAATCCTAGGTTTTGTTCATCAGAAAAATTGGGTAGAAACCCCGTCTTTATAGGACGGCTTTATATTAGTTTCGCTACCGCCTTGGAGTTGTTTAATTAGTGTGCTTTTGTATTGCACTTTTAACAGGACAATTACTGTATCTAATTAACAACCCTGTACGCATAGCGGTTTTGCTCTTTCGAGCCTCCCTTGCGGGGTACTTAGTCTGGTCAGAATGGCCTGTTAGATTTCTCTTTCAAGCCTCACGCCTTTAGGCTGAGGTTCCTGACTCTACTACTTTTGAACGTTTCTCTTCGGGAATTATAACATCAAAGATGTGGCAAGGGTACTCCCGTTAGACCCGATAGGGTTAGCGGGAGAGGAATTGCCACAAACAAGGGAGTCTGAGCAAAGCGAATCAGTCATATCCTGTACTTGTACCCTTAAACTATAATCCCAGTTGAGCGCCGAAATACAAGCGATAGAGTTCGCAGGAACAAATACATTCGCTTCCTTCTAAAGCAATCAAACCCATACTGTAGAGTTTATAGGCGGCAATGGATTCTAAGCGCACGCGACCTGGGGTTGCAACGATCTCTTCGTAAGCCTCTGCTAATTCCGGTTCTTTTTGGAGAGTTCCCCATAATTCTTTTAAGTGATTGCTATAGATCCCAGCTTCTGTGGGGGCTTCTTGTAATAATTGCTCTAAAGTAACTGTTTCCCGACGCAGATGATAAAACGCCAATTGAATTAAATAAGGATGACCGCCAATTGTTTCGATCAGAGGCTGCAAACGCTGTAATCCTTCTTCTCCTGCTGCCCACTCTAATTCATAAAGTAAGGCTAAGTCCTGAACTTGTTCGAGGGTAAATAAAGGAACTTTAATCGGTAATCCTACATTAAATGGAGATTGATTGAGATTTAAAGGAACATAAATCTCTGTAGAGTGAACCACCACCAGCCGTAGTTTTTCAAATGCTGTTCCTTGTTTGGCCTGCTCGTGCCAAGATCGCAAAAGGGGCAGAAAATCCTGAGCGATGGCAGGATGCTCAAAAATGCGGTTGACTTCATTGAGGGCAACAACAATGGGTGTTTCGATTTCTTCCAGTAAATAGCCCTCAAAATAGAGGGTACAGCTAACTTTACTGCCAATATCCTCATCCCAAAATTCATCGAGTAAGGGTTCGAGTTTTAATTGACGGGCAATTACTTTACAAAACCAGCGCAAAAAGCGATCGATGGAGGAAAAAATTGACTCATCGGTTTGCTGAAAATCAATGTTAATGGTATGGAAACCTTCTTTTCTCGCGCGATCGAGGATTTTGGCCAGTAAAGAACTTTTTCCCATTCTTTTCGGAGCCTTAATCCTAGTGACACTGCCTGATTTGAGGATTTCCCGACAGGCGAGATCCTCAATGGGGGGGCGCTCGATATAAAAGTGAGAATCAGGAGATAAGGGCGTACCGGGAAATTCCAGATCGAAGGTCATGGAGATTTGAGAATTAAAGGACAAGAATAGAGGATAAGGGAACAGACACCATAGAATTTAATATTTCGCCAATTCTAACATTTTAAGAATGGGGATAATGGGGAATTATTAATTACTCATTGATAAGCGCGATCGCATAAATGCCGATCTTCTTCTTTTAACTCAGTATTTGTTCGCAAATAATCCCGTATCCAATTACAAGCATAAGTAAATTCA
>NZ_JACSWA010000432.1 GCF_016888125.1 Spirulina sp. CCY15215 | reverse complement strand
AAATTGCTAATTTTCTCTCTGCACCGGAAATTCGTAACATTTTAAGTCGCGTTGTTGGGGGAAATCCTTCTCTAATTAATGGCTTAATTCAAGTTACAGGAGGCAATTCAAACTTATTCCTGATGAACCCTGCGGGAATTGTTTTTGGTAATAATGCAAGTTTAAATGTACCGGGAGATTTTACCGCAACAACGGCGACAGGAATTGGATTAGGTGACAATTGGTTTAATGCTTTTGGGAATAATAACTATCAAACTTTAATCGGTGATCCGACTCAATTTGCTTTCGATCTTTCTCAAGCTGGAGTGATTATTAATGCGGGAAATTTAAGTATTAGTCAAGGACAAAATTTAAGTTTAATTGGGGGAACAGTTCTCAATTTAGGAACCCTTACAGCACCGGGAGGAAATATTACCATTGCAGCCATTCCGGGGACGAGTTTGGTGCGGATTTCCAAGGAAGGGAATATTTTGACTTTAGATATTCCTCGGGAGGCATTAGAAGCGGGAATCTCTCCTTTAGATTTACCACAATTATTGGCAGCGCCGGAAGTGCAAGGAATAACCCAAATCACCCCAGCAGCCTTACAAGAAACGGGTTTGGATCTGAATTCTGGAGATGTAGTAATTGGGGGGAATATTACCGGACAAACAGTAAATTTAGCGGCAGGAAATCGCGTGCAGGTTGCTCCTTCTGATGTCCCTTGGGTGAAAACAGGAGACGGGAATAATAGCGCTCCGACGGTGACATTATTTCCTGAGAATGTTGGCGAATCTTTCGATGTTATCTTTATTGATTCTACGGTGGATAATTATCAAAATCTCCTTTATGGGGGGCGATCTGGGACAATTTCAATAGTGATTAATTCCGATGAAAATGGGGTTGCTTTTATCGGCGATCGCCTTTCCTTCATTGCTGAAAATACCCAACCTGTGGAGGAAGTTCATATTATTGCCGAAGGGAGTACAGGAAATATTTGGTTGGGACAAGATTTTGTAACGCTGCAAAATATAGACCAATATCGCGAACAATTGCAAAAATGGGGAGAATCTCTAACAGAAACAGCCGACATTTTATTGTACAGTTGTTTGACAGCATTGGGGACAGTCGGAGAGGATTTTATTAATGCGATCGCGGCAGAAACCGGAGCAGATGTAGCCGCATCAACCAATTTTACGGGACATCATAATCTTGGGGGAGATTGGGTATTAGAATCAAGTACGGGCAATATTGAAGCATCTCTAGGATTACTGCCAGGAGTGATGGACAATTATGCTGGAAAATTAGCAATCTTTACAGTGACAGATGGAAGTGATTCGGGATCGGGAACATTACGAGAAGCGATCGCTTTTGCCAATGCAGTAGGAGCCGATGAAATTCGTTTTAGTGGGGTAACTTTGGTTGATTTGACTTCAGGAGAATTAGGAATAAGTGATGAATTGACGATAACGGGACAAGCAACTAATGTAACAGTACAACGTAATACAGGAGCAGGCACTTTTCGCATTTTTAACGTGATGGGAGGAGCAACAACAACATTTAATAACTTGACCATTCGTAATGGAAGAGCAGTAGCAAGTGGTATTGATTCTGGTGGTGGAATTAATTCCAATGGAATCATCAATCTCATCGATAGTACAGTATCCGGAAATATTGCTAATGCTCGTGGTGGTGCAATTTCAGCAGCCACAGCAAATATTACCACAACTACGATATCTGGAAATACTGCCAATACAAATGGAGGGGGGGGAATTTACGCAACAACAGTCAATCTTGACAGTAGTCAGGTATTGGGAAATTCAACTTCCAGTTTTGGAGGCGGGATTTATGCAGCTACAGTAAATATTACGAATAGTAGTGTAATATCGGGTAATTCAAGCCGTCGTGGAGGAGGAATTTCTGCAACAACTACAGCAAACATTAAGGATAGTACGATATCTGGTAATTCAAGCACTTTGCTTGACGGCGGAGGAGTTTATGCAAATACAGTAAGCATTAACAATAGTACAATATCTGGTAATTTGAGTAATGGAAGTGGTGGTGGGGTTTCTGCTAACACCGTTAATATTATTAACAGTCAAATATCGGGTAATACCAGTCAACTCAGTGGGGGTGGAATATCTGCCACAACCGCAAATATCGATAATAGTACAATATCTTTAAATTCGAGTAATAATGATGGTGGTGGCATTGTAGCTAATACAGTCAATATTACCAACAACAGCATAATTTTGCAAAATTCAAGTAATGTTGATGGGGGAGGGATTGCAGCTGCGACAGTCAATATTGATAATAGTACGATATCTTTAAATTCGAGTAATAATAACGGTGGTGGCATTGTAGCTAATACAAAGGTCAACATCACAAATAGCGAAATTAAAGATAATACTGCCGATGCTGATTCTAGCGGAGTTGGAGTGGGAGGAGGTATTTATACTTATCAAGGATTTATGTCTCTTGACGACATCAATATTTCAGATAGCACCATTACAGGTAATACTAATGGCGAAGCAACTTTGAACGCAAGCGATCGCATTTCCCTCAATAATGTTACTTTTGGTAATGATTTTGTTGATATTAATGCTCCTATTACAGAAACAACCGGAAATGTTACCTTTGATGGAGCCGTTGCACTTAATCCCACAGCTAACAATATTACGCTTTCAGGAAATGGAAATCTGACCTTTAACTCCACCCTCAATATGGGTAATAATAACGCCACCTTTGCCGTCAGCGAACTTGACTTCAACGGCGGTAATAATAGCGTCACCGGAACCGGTAATTTAACCCTGCAACAGTGGAGTCCCGCACACAATATTACCCTAGGTAATAATAGCGGTCAAACTAACACTCTTGACCTGACTTCCACCGATCTCGCCGCCATTAATGGTAATTTTAATACTGTTACCATTGGACGCGCAGACGGAACAGCAACCATTATCCTTGCAGATAATATTACCTTTAACAATCCCCTCATTATCGAAGCTGGAAACGGTAATATTGCTAGTCCAGGATCTCATAGTATTATCGCCACCGATCATGATGCTTCTTTGAAAATTAACGCAGGTCAAGGCATTGTTACCGGAGATTTATTGAGCATCGGTCAAGATATTATTATTACTAACGATAACGGCTCCGTAACGACGGGAGATATTATCACCTCAGATGGAATTGGTGGGAATGTCCTCGTTGAAACTCAAGGAGAAATAAATGCAAATATTATCGAAACTCGCGGCAATATAGGCAATGGTGGTAGCGTTATTCTTAATGCCGGGGATGATATTAATGTTACCCATATCAATAGTCAAGGGGGAACAAGCGGACAAGGGGGATTAGTTGATGTAACCACAGCAAACTTTTTTCGAGCTACAGGAACTTTCAGCGATGATGATAGCACCAATGCCAGCATTTCTACTACGGGAGGAACCGGAGGAAATGCGATTACAATTCGCCACGGAGGAAAAGGGATTATTCCCTTTGTTGTTGGCGATGCGAATACTAACGGGACAGCAGATGCCATAACTTCAGGAAACTATACCATTCCGACGATTACCAATATTTTTGCCAACTATCAGAAAGGAAATATCGCTATTCTCACCCCCACTCAAGTTTCTCTAGCACAATTTTCCCTTACACCATCTTTGCCCAAGTTTTCCCAGTCACTTCTATCCCAATTTAATAATGTTGAAACCGTAACGCTATCTAATACTCAACTCATCCAACTCTTAACTCTTCAACCGAACTTAAACGAACTCAATATTTCAGAGATTCCCCAAATTATCAATATTTCCATTGCTGAAGTTGATCAACATTTAACAGAAAATTTTAGCAACTATTTTGGTCAAGAATTTGCCCAAGCCAGCGACAATAGTTTTTTAGGAGATAATAGTAGCAATAGTAATGATTCTACGGAAAATACCTTTTTAAACCAAGCCCAAGCCAGTTTGCAAAATGCCGCTACTGCTACGGGAGTCCAACCCGCACTCCTCTACGCCATCTTTGTCCCTCCCCTTGGTTTCCATTCTGACTCACAAGCAGACAAGAGCTTAGATCGCCTCTATCTCCTTCTTGTTACCCCCAAGGGCGATCCCATCCTCCGCAACACAGGTATCGATCGCAAAACCGCCCTCAATGTAGCGAGTGACTTCCGCCGTACTGTAACCAACATCCGCCGCCCCAATGCTTATTTTACTTCCGCCCGAGAACTCTATCAAATTCTCATCGCACCTATTGAGGCCGACTTGCAAGGGCAGGGGATCGAACATATCACTTTTCTCCTTGATGAGGGTTTGCGATCGCTCCCCATCGCCGCCCTCTATGATGGCCATAACTTCCTCATGGAACGCTACAGCCTTAGTCTCATGCCCAGTATGGCACTCACTGACTTGCGCTATGCTGATGTCCGTTCTATGAGTGTCTTAGCGATGGGTGCGGAAACATTTACCGACCAAAATGCCCTCCCTGCTGTTGCTCGGGAACTAGAAATTCTCACAGAAAATCTTTGGAAAGGCGATCGCTATCTCAATGAAGACTTTAGCGCCAAACAGTTGATACAAGCGAGAAATAAAATCCCTTATGGAATGCTGCACCTGGCTACCCATGCCGACTTCCGACCAGGTAAACCTGAAGATTCTTACATTCAAATGGGTTCGGAACGCTTGGGACTCGATGAGTTGCGACAATTGGGACTCAACGATCCGGCGATCGAATTGCTGGTTTTGAGTGCTTGTCGCACGGCGTTGGGGGATACGGATGCGGAGTTGGGGTTTGCTGGTTTGGCGGTGGCTGCGGGGGTTAAGTCTGCATTGGGAAGCCTGTGGTATGTCAATGATGTGGGTAGCTTGGGCTTTATGACAGGTTTTTACGAGCATTTGCAAACAGCGCCCATTAAAGCTGAAGCTGTGAGAAGAGCGCAGATGGCTTTGCTGGCGGGAGAAGTGCAGTTGGAGGGCGGAGAATTGGTGACGCAGGGAGGAGCATTTCCTTTGAATAATCAATTGGTGAACTTGGGCGATCTCAATTTCTCCCATCCTTACTATTGGAGTGGCTTTACCCTTATCGGCACGCCTTGGTAATGGGTAATGGGTGATGGGTGATGGATGGGGAGTGCGATCGCGATTATTCTTTTCCATTTTTTCCTTTATTCATCGGCTTATTTGCGATCGCGTTGGTATTGTAAAGTTTAACTAAAAATATAGTCAAACAGAGTGATTTATGGTAAATTATCGATCTTTATATTTCCCCAAAGAAAAATTCACAAAATCTTTACAATCATTTTGTTATTCTTACCAAGAAATCTCGCATATACTGAAAAAAATAATAGTGAAAGTTCTCTATTTAAGCAAGCGATCGCTCATTTCCTGAAAACGTTGGGGGACGGAAGTAAGGAAACTTTTACAAGGGCGATCGCCAATAGCAAAGGGGTGTATCTAAATCACAAAGGAATTATCACGATGATATATTGGCGATCGCTCCCTTATTTGACTCCCATTGCAATTTTATTCGCGGCATGGGGCATCTCTCCTTCCGTTATGGCTCAATCTATTGTTCCTGAGTCTAATAGTACAGAGACTTTGATTAATGTGGACGGACAACAGTTTAATATTGAAGGAGGAATATTATCAGGAGACGGACAGAACTTATTTCACAGTTTCGAGGAGTTTGGACTCGATGCCGGACAAATTGCTAATTTTCTCTCTGCACCGGAAATTCGTAACATTTTAAGTCGTGTTGTTGGGGGAAATCCTTCTCTAATTAATGGCTTAATTCAAGTTACGGGAGGCAATTCAAACTTATTCCTGATGAACCCTGCGGGAATTGTTTTTGGTAATAATGCAAGTTTAAATGTACCGGGAGATTTTACCGCAACGACGGCGACAGGGATTGGTTTTGGAGATGGTTTTTTCGATGCTTGGGGAAACAATAATTATCAAACTTTAACGGGAAATCCCAATCAATTTGCTTTCGATTTGGCACAGCCTGGAGCGATAATCAATGCCGGAAATTTGACGG
>NZ_JACSWA010000431.1 GCF_016888125.1 Spirulina sp. CCY15215 | reverse complement strand
TAGCAGCAGTTAATCCCATTCAACCGGACGATGCAACGTTAATTCGCACGGGGGATGGAACGCAACATAGTCCTACAGTAATGCGCTTTGGAGAAGTTGGGGAATCTTGGGACTATACTTTCATTGACGATCGCGCCGATAATCCCTATCAATTACTCTATGGGGGAAAAGCAGGGACAGTTTCTCGTTTAGTCTTGAGAAATGAGGATGGTATTGCTAAGATTGGCGAGGTTTTGGATTTTGCTAAGAAACCCATTGAAACTTTAACGATTGTGGCAGAGGGCAATGCAGGGGAGTTATGGTTGGGAAAAGATTTTATTACAGCGCAAAATTTTCACCAGTATCGCACTGAAATGGAAAGCTGGGGAGAGTCCCTCTCTCCTACTGCGGATATTTTGCTCTATAGTTGTTTTACAGCTTTAGGAGCAGCAGGGGAAAGTTTGGTGGCGCAAATTGCTAACGCGACGGGTGCAGATGTAGCAGCTTCGATCGATGCGACGGGGAGTGCCAATTATGGAGGCAATTGGGTATTGGAGTATAGTACGGGAAATATTGCCGCGATCGCACCGTTTACAGATGAGATTTTAACTCACTGGGATGGGAAATTAGCAACAATTACTGTTAATAGTCTCCTCGATAACATCACAGTTGACTCATTCACAACACTACGGGAAGCTCTAGCAAGCGCTAATCCCAACGATACCATTGCTTTTAACGTCACTGGAACGATTACCATTGATAACGTAACATTTGGAAATACAGGATTTGATATTAACGATGAGGGTTTGATCGTTGACGGATCGGGACAAAATAGCTTGTTCCTTAATGGTGGAGGAAACAGTCGCGTTTTTAATATTTCTGCAAATAATGCCACGATTAAGAATCTAACCATTCAGAATGGAAATTCAGCAGGAATAGGAAATGGAGGAGGAATTAATCATACTGGGACAGGAACATTAACCCTAACAAATACCACTGTATCGGTTAACACAAGTGGTTTTCACGGTGGTGGAATTCATTCATCAGGTGCATTGATGTTAACAAATAGTACAGTTTCAGGGAACTCCGCTCCTCAAATAGGTGGTGGGATTTATGGGGCAGGTGCATCACCACTAACACTAACAAATAGCACCGTATCAGATAATTTAAGTAGCGCTCAAGGTGGTGGAATTCATTCAGTGCTTGGATCGACACTAACCCTAACAAATAGTACTGTTTCAGGGAATTCAAGTAATATTCAAGGCGGTGGAATTAATTCATTGGGTACATTGACATTAACCAATAGCACGATTTCGGGGAACTCAAGTGGTTCGTTTGGGGGTGGAATTCATTCCGTTGCTGGAGGAACGATAACCAATAGCACGATCGCCTACAACACAGCAGCAACAAATGGCGGCGGTATTTACAGGCAAAACGGTACCCTGGATATTACCAACACAATTATCGCCAAAAACATTGCCAACGGGACAGGAAACGACCTTGCAGGAGACTTTACCGGAAGTACCTTTAACTTCAATCTCATTGGCAATACTTCCGGTGCAACTAACCTGACTCTAGGTGGGGGGAACATCACCGGAGTCGATCCCCAACTCCTTCCCCTCGCCAACAATGGCGGTGCAACCCAAACCCATGCCCTTAATTCTACCAGCCCCGCCATCAACCGAGGAAGGAACAATGGTGCGCCCCCAACCGATCAACGAGGATTTTTCCGAGACTCGTTTACTGATATTGGTGCATTTGAACTGCTTCCTGAACCTTCAGTCATAGGGGAGAGTTTGACAGTCATAGGGGAAGATGTGACCCCGACTCCAAATGCAGAACAATCTCCTGATTTCTCCCTCTTACAAGAATTCGAGATTTCCTTAGCCGATCGCCCCCAAGGATTGACCTCTCAACCCATTAACACTTCTTCCATCTTACAAACCGTTCGCACCAACTTGCAAAACGCCCTTGCTAGTGAAGATATGAACGAAGCAGTTAGCTGGGTAGAAGTTGTCTTCTGTGAAGATTTTAGTGGGAAAGAATGTAGTAGCAAAAACGAAGAAAAAGATATTGTAGAAAATATCCGTGCAACTCTGAAAAACATCACCCGAGACACTGGAACTCGTCCCGCGATCGTCTACGCAGTTTCCTTCCCCGAACAATTAGAATTGGTTCTCGTGACCCCAGAAGACCAGATCGTTCGTAAAGTCGTTCCCGAGGCCAGTGCGATCCCACTACAACAAACCGTCGCAAACTTGCGTCAAAACATTGTCAACACTCGCCGTCCTACTGCGTATCTGGCATCATCTCGACAGTTGTATAATTGGCTCATTGCCCCCCTCGCATCGGAATTAGAGAACGTCGATACTCTTATTTTCAGTTTGGATGCGGGGTTGCGAGGGGTTCCCCTTGCAGCTTTACACGACGGAGAACAGTTCCTAGTAGAGAAATATAGCTTGGGAGTGATTCCTAGCATCAGCCTCACAAATAGCCGCTATGCTTCTTTACACAATGCTCGCGTTTTGGCCATGGGAGCCTCAGAATTTAGTGAATACGACCCCTTACCCGCAGTTCCGGTAGAATTAGCCCTCATTACCAAGCAATTAGCAGAGGGAACAGCCATTCTCAATCAAGGTTTTACCTTCGATAATCTCAAAACCAATGCTAGAAGCCGAAACCATCAAATCCTTCACCTTGCTACCCATGCGGACTTTCAAGCGGGAGATAAAGATAATGCTCACATTCAACTGTGGAACGACAAACTCGCGTTCGATCGCCTGCGGGAATTGGGCTTGACCCAAGAAAACCCCATCGAATTACTGGTTTTAAGTGCCTGTCGCACGGCATTGGGGGATTTAGATGCAGAGTTGGGATTTGCGGGTTTGGCGGTGAATACGGGGGCTAAGTCTGCGTTGGCGAGTTTGTGGTATGTCTCCGATGGGGCAACTTTGAACTTAATGGGAGAGTTCTATCGCCATCTCTACAATCCTGATGTCACCATTAAAGCAGAAGCCTTACGACGGGCGCAAATTGCTATGATTCGCGGTGAAAGTCTCGCGGGGGATTTCTGGGAAAATATTGCGCGATCGCCTGAGTTGGGAAATGCCAATCAATTGCTTTTAGAAGGATTTCGCGATCGCGATTTCTCTCATCCGTACTATTGGAGTGCTTTTACTTTAGTTGGTTCTCCTTGGTAATTTCACTTATCTTTATCTTTCCCAAAAGAAAAATTCACGAAATCTTTACAGTCATTTTGTTATTTTTACCAAGAAATCTCGCATATACTGAAAAGAACAAAAATAGGGGTATATCTAATCACAAAGGAATTATCACGATGATATGTTGGCGATCGCTCCCTTATTTTACTCCCATTGCAATTTTATTCGCGGCATGGGGTATCTCTCCTTCCGTTATGGCTCAATCTATTGTTCCCGAGTCCAACAGTACAGAGACTTTGATTAATGTGGACGGACAAAAATTTAATATTGAAGGAGGAATATTATCAGGAGACAAACAGAACTTATTTCACAGTTTCGAGGAGTTTGGAATCGATGCCGGACAAATTGCTAATTTTCTCTCTGCACCGGAAATTCGTAACATTTTAAGTCGCGTTGTTGGGGGAAATCCTTCTCTAATTAATGGCTT
>NZ_JACSWA010000430.1 GCF_016888125.1 Spirulina sp. CCY15215 | reverse complement strand
ACCCAAATAACGTAGTACGCTGGGTACTTAGTCTGGTCAGAATGGCTTGTCAGATTTCTCTTTCAAGCCTCACGCCTTTAGGCTGAGGTTCCTGACACTGAGACAACATATAGACTGCCATCCTGCATCATATTGCCATCCTTAGCGTTCTCTCCCGTTCTTCAACTTATCTTATGGATTTACCGAGAACGACCCCAAAATTTATTCTGCGATCGCGCCACCGAGGGAACATTTTTCTCAGTTTCTGCGTTGGGAGAAGGAATCAAGATTTGATTTAGTTTGATAAAGTGAATTACCCCTCATCTATCCTACGGATAGATGAGGGGCTTCGGAATTCACAGGGGATAGCTTTTTGCCAGCAGAAGCCCGCAACGAGTCTTACATTCCCTCCTTCCGCAGAAGCGTTGATTCCCAACGCCTGTATTTGTCTGATGCCTTCTGCTCTAATGGTTTTCGAGGCATTCTCATCGCGGTCATGGATCGTACCGCATTCAGGACAAGTCCACTCCCTCACATCCAAGGGCATTTTGTCCATTTTATGACCGCATTCAGAGCAGGTTTTAGAACTGGGAAACCATCGGTCGATCTCAACTAATACTTTTCCTTCTTTGGCAAGTTTGTAATCGAGAAAATTGACGAATGTTCCCCAACCGACATCAGAAATAGCTTTAGCGAGACAGTGATTTCTTACCATTCCCTTCACGTTGAGAGCGAGGGATGGCGAATCGAATTCGCCATATCCAATCGCTCTCGCGAGATTTTCGACAACGATGACTTGGTTTTCGTTTACCAATTTTCTTGACAGTTTGTGCAGGAAATCTTGGCGGGAATTTCTAACTCGCTCGTGAACTCTGGCTACAAGTTTACGCGCTTTTTCTCTCGATTTAGAGCCTTTAACTTTGCGAAAAAGTTTTTGTTGTTTGCGTTTGAGGTTCTTTTCATGTTTGGCAATATGTCTGGGATTGGCATATTTTTCGGTTTTTTCTCCATCATTAACAATCGCAAAATCTTTGATTCCGAGGTCGATTCCGGCGACTTTCCCATCGGTGCTAGGTGTTGCCGCTTCTCCCTCCACTTCAAACTCCACTTCAAACAATAAAGAGGCATAATATTTACCGGATGCGGTTAGAGAAATGGTAACGGTTTTTAATTTTCCTTCCGGTAATTTACGATGAAATTTACTGTTAATCTCACCAATTTTTGGCACTTTTAAACAATTCTCAGCAATTTCTACATTCTGAGGATATTGAATCGATTGTTGGCGATGTTTTGATTTGAATCTAGGAGATTTTGTCTCCCTTTGAAGAAGTTTTGATAAGCCCTGTTTAGATTGATAGCAACACATTGCAGGACGGCTGAATAACAATCTGTTTTTAGCCAAAGATATTCTTTTTTGAGTTGAGGAAGCATTCCTTTATAAGCCGATAGCTTTAAGATTTCCCCCGTTTCTTGATAATGCTGAATACAAGCGTTAAGCGCAAAGTTCCAATACCAACGCGCACAGCCAAAAGACTTGGATAAAGCCTCTTTTTGCGTGAGAGTTGGGTATAATCGGACTTTGATTGCTTGCAGCATTTTTATCAGTTATTTGTTTTCTACTTTAGAGATATTTTAACAATATATTCTGTGAAAAGCAAAAACGAGCTACATAAAAATTTGGGCATCGAACCCAAATTTTTATCCGATTCATGAGGTGCTGTGGGGGTCACAATTTCCGCCCTTTAAAAGCGCCGTCCCCTATCGAATCGAAGATTACGATAGGGTGATTCTCGGTATTTCTGCTAAAATAAAGTTTAGTAAAGCGCACGCTTGACCTCAATTCATTGAGAAGTTCATTGAGGCGATATGGAGACGGCTGCTTAAGTGCGCGATCTCCTTAATTTCTCTCGATGTGATTCTTCTCTCATTGCCTCTCGTCCATTTCCAATTTATTCAACAGATAGATCATGGTCTTTTCTCAAAAATTTTCCTCAGTACTTTCCAAATTGCCTTCTAAATTGTCCCGCACTCAAATCTTTTCCGGTCTGGCTGCCGTTGGCGTACTCTTAGCCGGAATTCCCGCCGCCACCTTCGCCCAAAGCAATCCCGGTTTAGTGATTTTTAGCGGCGTGGGCAATCGCTCTAATATCTTGAACTATCACCTCAAAGACGGACGGCGCAACGTTCGCGACGATCGCTATAAGCTGCGAATTCCCGCCAACAAGATCGAAAATGGGGTCTCTCGTTTGATTGTTTCCTACCCCGACTATTATGAAGGTCGTTTTAATCTAGATCGGATTGAAGTCGGGTACGGCGAACGCTATCGCAATAAAGTAGAAGTGGCCTACACCGACCTACAAGAAGAATGTTATGCCATTGAAAATCAAAATGGCCGCCGGGATCTTTACCATTGTCTGAATATTTCTTTGGAAGAAACCATCGAAGCCGAGACTCCCATTGAAATTAAATTATCTCAAGTCCGAAACCCTTGGCAGGGGGGAACTTTTTACTTTGGGGCCCATACGGTAAGCTGTCTCGATCGCGATCGCGAACAACCTGATAGCAGTTGTTTTAGCGATCCCGAGAATGCCCCCAGTGTCGGTCGTCTCGATACACCGTTTCGGGATGCTCGACGCATTCAACTCGCGGATGTCGGGGTTTGGATTTTAACCATTGACTAATAACAATTAACGAATCCAGACAAAATCTCAGGCCGGAGGAGTATAATGGGAGACTGTGTAATTTGACGTGAAGCAAGGAGACAGTCAGTGACCCAGCGTACCTTGGGAGGCACAAGCCGCAAACAAAAGAGAAAATCGGGGTTTCGCGCCAGGATGCGAACTAAAAACGGTCGTCGAGTCATTAATGCTCGTCGCGGTAAAGGTCGGCATCGTTTAGCCGTCTAAGGAAGGATTTTCTTTGCAGATCGCCCCCAACGCCAAGCAAGAGGATAAAAACGAGAGTGGGATTGCCCCAAGCCAATCGACTCAAACACTGGCGGGATTTTCAGGAGGTTTATCAACGCGGAAAGCGCTATTCCGGTTCTTATTTAACCTTGCGGAGTTTGTCCGTAATGCCAAAATCGGAAACCGGAGCAACTGAAGCCGAGATAACCTTAATCCCGTCCACCCGCATTGGTATTTCTATTGGCAAAAAAGTGAGTAAAAAAGCGGTCGTCCGCAATCGCATCAAGCGTCAAATTCGTGCAGCTATTCGAGAGATTCTCCCGCAAATGTCGGGGGGCTGGAAATTGGCAATTGGGGTAAAATCTACAGCAACGAAGTGCGAATACGAACATTTTTTGAGAGAATTAAAACAATTATTGACACGAGCCGAGGTTTTGCATGGGTATTAAAGAAACATCTTTTTTTGAGGGGGGTCCTCATATTGGCGATCTGATCATTAATATTTTGTTGGGTTTCACCGTGATTTGTCTGCCGTTAACCGTCGCGGCGATCGTCAGAGCCTTGTGGTTGCGCTACCGCATTACCGATCGCCGCATTTCCGTAACAGGAGGCTGGCAAGGGCGCGATCGCACCGACATAATCTACGCAGAAGTTGTTAAGATTGTTAAGGTGGCGCGAGGGGTTGGTTTATGGGGAGATCTGGTTATTACTCTCCGAGATAAAAGTCGTTTGGAAATGCGCTCCCTACCCCGATATCGAGAAATTTACGATTATATCGCCCAAAAAGCAGCCGAGAAAACTGGACTCTCTGTTGAAGAGATTCAGTGCTAAAGTGCGATCGCGCTATTTCCAACCAACGAAGGAAAATACAGTTCGATAACGAATCAAAAAAACTAAACTGTCAAGAAAAACTTTAAACTAAGTAGGCTGGACTTCAGACGTATGGATTTTGGTATCGGGTTTATTTCCACAAATTTAATGTTGCCAATCCTTGATTTTTTTCATGGGATTGTGCCAAGTTATGGTTTTGCGATCATCGCTTTAACCCTTGTGATTCGCTTTGCTGTTTATCCTCTCAGTGCTGGTTCTATCCGCAGCATGAGACGAACAAAAATATCTCAAGGGGTGATGCAGAAGCGCGTTAAAGAAGTACAAGCGCGCCATAAGGACGACCCCCAAGAGTTACAAAAGGCAATGGGGGAAATTTATAAAGAATATGGCAATCCTTTGGGTGGCTGTGTCCCCGTTCTCCTACAATTACCGATTCTCTGGGCATTATTCACGACCCTGCGAGGATCGCCTTTTACCAACATTAACTATACGGTTGACGTACAAATACTGCCCAAAGCAGAAGTGGCCCAGGTTCAACGCCAGTTCTATTCTACAAAACCCCAAAATATTTATATTGATGAAAGTCTGCACGAACCGATCGCCGCAACTCTAGCGACGGGAAAAATCCTCGCAATTGGCGAAAAGAGCCAAGTTAAATTTCAAACCCCCGATGGTTTATCTTTAACAGAACTTAGTGCCTCTCACCCCCAACACAATCTCCAACCAACATGGAGCGTTACAAAAGGGAGTGAAAATGCGGCAGTGGATCCCGATGGAACGATTGTTGCTCTTGCCCCAGGAAATGCGACGATTCAAGGTACGGTCCCAGGACTCGCTGCTGATGAAGGATTTCTCTTTATCAATGCTCTCGGACGAGTGGGTGCCACGGCTCCTAACGGTGGTATTCATTGGGATATTGTCATCATGGTATTATTCTTTGGGGTAAGTACCTATATCAGCACAAATTTAACTGGAGCCAGCAAAACTCCTGCCGCAGATGACAGTGCCAAGCAACAACAAGCCATTAGTAAAATTACACCCTTGCTTTTTACGGGAATGTTTTTAGTGTTTCCACTCCCAGCAGGGGTTTTAATGTATATGGTGGTTGCTAATATTTTCCAAACCGCACAAACGTTTATTCTGATGAAAGAACCTCTACCGGAAAACTTACAAAAACTGGTAGAACAACAAGAAAAAGAACAAAAACAGCAAACCAAAGGAGAAGAGGCTTTGCCTTTCGAGCGCAAACGCTCTAAGAAGAAAGAAAAACCATCGGGTTAAAACAAGAATGTGAAAAAGTGGGATTGATTGCCATTATCTTTTCTTGGGCTGCTCTTTTCAATCTCAAACTGTATGTATCGCGGTGAAGAATAATCATGAAGAAACAAATAGAAAAGGGTCAAGCGTGGTTGGAAAAACTCTTAAAATTAATGGGTTTCTCTACTGCGGTCGGAATTGCTAAGTTAAATGATGATGGCGCTTGCTGGCTAACGATTGCAGAAAATAAGTTGTCATCAGAACAAATTTCAATTCTAATTGGTAAGCAAGGAAGAACCATTGATGCAATTCAATATTTGATCAATACCGTTGTGAATATGGGGGGCGATCGCGAGACTCAGCAACCTTTTACCGTGGAGATAGACGGTTATCGTCTCCAACGTCAGGAAGAATTGCGAGGTTTAGTGGATGAGGTTTCTCAACTCGTCCGGGAAACTGGACGGGAAGTAGAAATGAAATCGCTTTCCTCAGCAGAACGGCGACAAGTTCATAATTTTCTCAAGGAATCTAACGATTTAACAACGGAGAGTCGGGGGTTAGATCCCGATCGCCGCTTGTTTGTTAAATTGCGTTAGTTTTCTAGGTTCGATATAAGTAATGTTAGAAAGGTGAGGAGATATTTTGTCCTTCTTCCCTTTCTTGTTTTTCTGAATAAAAAAATGGAATCAATTTATATTCCTCATTTACTGGCAATTCCGGAAAATACACAGGAAATCCCTGTGGAAGTGTTTCTGCCAAATTTGGAAACCCTGACCCCAGTTCGAGGGAGATTGCAAGTTAAGCACGGACAGACTTATTTAGAAGTTAGTGCAGAAGTGGAGGCGATCGCCACATTGGTTTGCGATCGCTGTTTGCAGCACTACAATCATCGCTTACAGGTGAAAACGACGGAGTTAATCTGGTTGGATGAAGAAACGGAACCCCTACCCCAAGAACGAGAAGTGCGGGTGGGGGATCTATCGGAAGTTCTTTCTCCCAAGGGATATTTTGACCCGGAAATGTGGTTATACGAACAGCTAAGTTTAGCGATGCCTTTGCAGAAAACTTGCGGGGAAGAATGTCAGGGAATAACTCAAGTGAAAGCGGGGAATGAACCAATTATCGATCGCCGTTGGTCAGGTTTGGATGCGCTTAAAGCTGCTCTTGATGAATCATGAGTTAATATTTCGTATAAACGGGAGGATTGGCTCGTTTCGCTGGGCTAGAAGTAATACGAGGGGCATTTCGTAAGGATAGTTGTAGATTTTCTAAACCTGACTCTAAAGTTTCGCAACGGGCTAATATTTTTGCCATTTGGTCATGGAGTTGCATTTGTTGGGTTTCGAGGGTAGATTGGCGCTCTTTACCTTCTTTGCTTCCTTGCTGTAGGGTCATTTGTTGCTGCGTTAAGTGAGATTGCCAGCTTTTACGGAGTTGTCGCAATTCCTCGCTTAAACGAGTATGTTGAGAATTGAGTTCTTTTTGTTCTCGATTAAATTCTTGAATATGATTTTCGATAAGTTCTCTTTGTGCTTGTTCTTTTGCGTCAAAAACCCGATCGCGCTCTGCGATCGCCCCTTCCAATTTGCTATTTTCTTCTCTGAGTTGTTGGATTTGAGTTTGTTGTTTAGCGAGTTGAGATTCAAGGCGATCGCCGTGTTCGGTTTTAAGTTGTTGAATTTGAGTTTGTTGTGCAGTGAGTTGAGATTCAAGGCGATCGCATTTAGCGGTTAATGTTGCTTGTATAGTTTCCCATTCTTCCTGTTGGCGTGCCAGTTGTGTTTGTTGTTCGGTAAACTGAGAATGTAGGCGATCGCATTTAGCGGTTAATGTTGCTTGTATCTCTTCCCATTCTTCCTGTTGGCGATCGAAATATTTCTGTTGTTCGGTAAGCTGAGAATGTAGGCGATCGCGCTCCTGAGAAATTTGCTGAATTTCTGTCGTTACTGTTTCGATTTGCTGCTGAAATTGTTCTTTTAATCGCTCTACCGCTTGAAATTGAGAGAGTTGTAAAGATATGCGCGATTGTAGTTCTACTCGTAATAGTTCGATATCTCGTATCTGATCAGGGAGAAGTATTTGCGAGGATGGATCGATTGTTTTGGTGCTTACTTTTTCAACTTCTCCTGTAATTTTAGGGGGGTTATTATTTTGTAATTGAGCGAATTGTAATTGCAATTGCGATCGCTCCTCCTCCCCCTGCGTAAAACGTTGTAAAATCCATTCTAGAACTTCTCTTCCTTCTGCTGGAATGCGCTCTAGAGAAGGAATTGCAGAAGAATTTGCAGAAGAATTTACAGAGGAGTTTGGTGCATGAGGAGAATAAGGGGGAGGAGGAGAATAAGGGATATTAGTCGCAAGTTGTTGCGATCGCGATTGTTCTAATTGAATCCGATTTCTTTCTCCTTCTTGTTGAGCATTGTTCAATTGTCTTTGTAACTTTGCAACCTGTTCTTTTTGAGATTGTTGAGTATTCCACATATAATGCGCCCAAGCCTGGATTTTCTCCAAAGAGGACATTGATATCTGATGTTCTACTCGCAAAGGACCAACAATCGATAAACAGGAAGAAGAAAGCTCCCAACCACAAACATGACAGCGCTGAACTTTTCCTTTTACATAAGTATTTTGACAAACCGGACATTCCATAATTTAGTTATCAGTTGAATTTAATAGTGCAACGAACAAACTAACTAAAATAACTCCCAAGAAAAGCAACAAGCCGCGATTTTGCCTGCACCAGAATTGTAATGCTTTCCGACCTTGTAATGGCGGAACAATATCCTCTTGCCAAGAAGCGCGATCGCAGTACATGATACAAGTTTTCGCGTAGGGACGTTGGGGATAGGTGCAGGTATCATCTTCGTGATAAAGGCAGCGATCGCATAAAGATGCTTCTCCTTGAACTTGATGGAGGGGGATTCCTTGGTGTCCGTAGGCTTTCAGAATAACACCGCAATGGGGACATTTTATCGCCTCTGAGGTGACTAAATTTTCGCATTGAGGGCAATTTGGCATAATCCTTCATTCAACCCAGTTGAAAGGCTTTCTCGGCTGTTAAACGCCATGATGAAGAAACTTTCTGACTTGATACTCTCCAGTTTCAATCAGATCGTAAGCGCTATTCATGGCGATCGCAAATTTTTGTTCTGTTTCCTCTAGTGCATCTTGGGGAATAGCATCCCAGTCTTCTTTTCTTTCCCAACGTACAATTATGACCAATTCCCGAGGATCGGGAGATAGCCAGACTTCTTTCCCCAAAAAGCCTGGATATTTTGCCAGCATCGTTGTCCAGATCGCTTCATCTTTCTGAATAAAGCATTCTCGCACTTCCGCAGCAACTCGAAACTTTAGCCATTCGATAACAATCATCAAAATTCCTCAAAACAAACTATTATAACAAGCTATAGCTTTATATTCTTGACTTCAAGACTATCTCGATGCAACAATTTTCTTCAACAGATGCAAAAAAGATTTACCAAAAGGCGATCGTTCCCTATCAGGGTTGGTTAGGCTGGACGATCGCCCTGGCCATAATTGATATTACAATTTTAAATATTACGCTACCTCCTTGGATCGATTTATTAGAATTGCTGCTCGGTTTATTTTTTTCCGTTAATATTTGCTTGTTAGGATTCAAGATATTTCAAAGTTTATTCGATGACTATATTTTAGAAGATGTTCTCAAGGATAAAAATACGATTAATAGTGAATTGCTGGCGCTGAGTAACTTCCTTTCTAAAGCAGTAATCGTGCTGATTATTGTCTTTCTCTTTGCCCAGACACATCATATTAATCTGATTGGACTTATTGCTAGTTTAGGTGTTGCTGGAGCCGCGATCGCCTTGGCATCCCAAAGAGTTTTAGAGCAAATTCTTTGGAGTATTGTTCTTTATCTCGATCAGCCTTTTTCTGTGGGGGATTATATCTATCTTTCCGACCGAACTTTAGGTCAAGTTGAAGCGGTAGGATGGCGATCGACCAAGATTAGACTTTCAGGAAAAAATACTCTCGTTATCGTGCCTAATAGCAATTTAGCACAGACTAATATTGAAAATTTGACCAAAGCTAGACGACTTGTTTTAATGGTATATATGACTTTTTTAAGAACGATGTCTGATGAAGAAAAAGCATTAATTCGACAACTGATTCGAGAAAGTACCCAAGAAATTATTGGTATTGATTCGCAACTAACTCAAGTTATGTTTGAAGATTTAGTTAATAGTACCCAGCAAAATCAAGTTCGCGCCCAAGCAGTCTTTTTTGTTTTGGGGGCTGAAGATAGTTCAATGGAGTTACGAAAAACTCTTTTAGAAATTGCTCGAGGTAATATTATGGAGAGATTACATAACTATGGTATTGATTGTAAATTTGAGGAGAAAATTGTAGATATTCCTCAACCGATGAAAATGTAAAAACTACAAGTATTGGCAAAGCTAAAGATTGAAACAATAAATAAAAATTGATTATGCCAGAAATTTTTCAGTTCGATCGCGTCGATCCAGAAATTCTTCGGGATGTTGTCGAACTTGCTATTAGATTGGGACTCTTTCTTGTTGGTGCGATACTATCTCCTATTGTCGGGCGATCGCTGCCTAAATTTTTACAGTATTTGTTGAAAATAAGCCAACATTATACCGATATTAATGCCCAAGAAATTTACAAGCGCTTGATTAAACCATTTCAGAATTCTATTGCTATTACGGGGACATTAGCTTGTATTGCTCTCAGTTTATATTGGCTAATTATTTATAACGAACTCTATACCTTTCTCGGTTTTTTTATCTATTCAGCATTATCTATTAGTATTGTTTGGTTCACTTTTAATGCGGCTCGACAAATCATTCGCCAATCTGTTATTAATTTAGTGAAGCGGTGGTTTGGAGAAATTAACGAAGTTGTTCTCATTTTTGAAACGTTGATTTATATGACAATTGTTCTCATTGCCTTTATTATTTTTGCCCAAGGTTTGCGCTTAAATTTGGTGGCGATCGGAACCAGTTTGGGAATTGGTGGGGTTGCGGTTGCTTTTGCATCTCAACAAGCCCTAGGAAGACTTTTTGGAACCCTAGAACTTTATCTCGATCGCCCCTATGTACCAGGAGAATATATTCGTGTTACCTTCAATCCTTTTAAGGGAGATATCTATGGTCGGATAGAATCAATAGGGCTGCGTTCTACTAAAATTCGTGTTGTTGCTCGCAATACCGTTATGATTGTGCCTAATTCTATGATGGCAGGTCTATATATTGAAAATATCAGTCGAGGGGGAAAAATCATGGCCATGTTATGTTTGGATTTTGTCAAAACCCTTAAGGAAGGAGAAAAAGCCCTAGTCAAACAAATTATTGAAGAGTCCAGCCAGATTTTTTGGGAACTCGATAAAGCCAGTACACAAGTGCAGTTTGATGTCTCAGAGGGCAATTCGGGAACTCGCGCGCGCATTATCTTTTTTATTACCGGATCGGGAGAAAATTCCATCGGTTTACGCAAGCGTCTTTTGGAGTTAGCGAATGATACGATCGCCAGAAGAGTAGCGACTTATAATCTGAGCTTTACAGCGCCCGATCCTATCATTTATATTGATTCTCCTATGTCTATTTAATCGATTAGCAATGAACAATTATCAATGACTCATGTTATGAATAATCAACCTGCACCAACCAATCCCGAAATTGACGATCAGACTTCTCCGAAAACAATCCAAGAACAACATTTAAACTTAAAACTAGAAGTCGAACAGCTTTATCGTAAAGTGGATCGCCTGCAAGGAGGTTTACAAACTTTACTGAGTGGTTTATTAGTCGCGACTTTAATTGCTGTTGGCGTTGCAGTTTGGTTTGCTTATCGTCTTTTACTCGAAGAAAAGATCGCGCAACGGGAAGTTAAAAAAACAATTGAAACCCAAGCAGAGATCATTGAAAGACTAGATCTCATGGAAGAACAGATCCAAAGTCAAGAACGGAAAATCAAGCGTTTGAGTGAGGATATTCCCCCGGAATTGGGCGATCGCATTGAAGAAGATCGCCAAGAATTGCAGAAATTTCGCGATCGCCTCGACCGACTGGAAAAAATAACCCCAGAGAAGCAGTTGAACGAGTAATAATAACAATGGCAGATGGGTGTACTAATCCGTCAGCGCTAAGATAAAAAAAGTTGGAGGAAAAAACAGCAACATGGACAACAACAGCAACTTGATTCAAGAACTGTTAACAATTGGTTTGGGGACGACTACCTTTGTCGCCGAGAAACTGGGGGAAATGGGCGATCGCTTGGTCAAAGAGGGAAAAATTGAACCCGATGAAGCCAAAACTATCGTTAATGAAGTTCTCAAAAAGGTCAACACCGATCGCGGTACTGTAGAAGACCGAATGCAGCAACAATTAAAAACTGTCCTGCAAGATATCGGGGTTCCGCGACAGTCGGAGATCGATGAATTGCGGGGACGGATCGATCGCTTGGAACATCAAGTCAGAGATCTCGAAAATAAACAATGGCGTTAAATTCAAGGGAATAGCATGAAAGCAATTTTAATTAGTGTTGGCACGATCGCTGCATTTGGTTTGATTTTGGCGATCGCTTTATTAATGGGTAAAGGCGATGAGGCCATCTCCTCGGGTTCTGTAAATCCCACGGATTCTCCTGCAACGGCAGTGGCAACAGGTACACTAACACCAGAAGATTCTACTATGGAGTCTTCTGATGTCCCACAAACAAAGGAAAACGTGAACGAAGAAATTATCACCACGGAGTCCGGACTCCAGTATGTCGTCATTAAAGAAGGAGTTGGCGACTCTCCCTCGAAGGGTAAGACGGTTTTTGTCCACTATACGGGAACTTTAGAGGATGGCACAAAATTCGACAGTTCCCGCGATCGCGGTCAGCCTTTTTCCTTTACAATCGGGGTCGGACAGGTGATTAAAGGTTGGGATGAAGGGGTAGGAATGATGAAACCAGGAGAACGGCGCAAGTTAATTATCCCACCAGATTTGGGTTATGGCGCAGAAGGTGCCGGGGGGGTCATTCCTGGCAATGCGACGCTGATTTTTGATGTTGAATTATTAAAAATTCAATAATTGCTTTTTTTGTCCCTTCTTTTTAACAGAAGGGATTTTTTTCCTCAAAAAAATATTAGTAAAATATTAAAATATTACCTCAAATGCCTCAAAATCTTGTCCTATGACCTTTCATCTCAAAGCACCCTTTGAACCTACTGGAGATCAACCTCGTGCGATCGCGCAATTAACTGAAAGTGTACGAGAAGGACATCAAATGCAAACGCTTCTCGGTGCGACGGGAACCGGGAAAACCTTCACGATCGCCCATGTTATCGCGAATATGGGCAAAGCTACCCTCGTCCTTGCTCATAATAAAACATTGGCGGCCCAATTGTGCAACGAATTGCGGCAATTTTTCCCCGATAATGCGGTGGAGTATTTTATTAGTTATTACGATTACTATCAACCCGAGGCATATATTCCCGTCAGCGATACTTATATTGAAAAAACGGCTTCGATCAATGAAGAAATTGATATGTTGCGTCACTCAGCCACGCGATCGCTGTTTGAGCGAAAAGATGTGATTGTTGTGGCTTCTATTAGCTGTATTTACGGGTTGGGAATTGCTTCAGAATATCTCAAAGCTGCCATTTCTTTAAAAAAGGGAGAAGAAACTAATCAACGCAAACTATTACGGGATTTAGTTTCTGTCCAATATAAGCGCAATGATACAGAACTCAAACGGGGCAATTTTCGCTTGAAAGGAGATGTTTTAGAAATCGTTCCTGCTTATGAAGATCGGGTGATTCGAGTTGAATTTTTCGGCGATGAAATTGATGCTATTCGCTATCTCGATCCTGTCACGGGGGAGATATTACAAAGTTTACCACAATTGAATATTTATCCTGCGCGTCACTTTGTCACTCCCGAAGAACAATTAGAGATTGCTTGCCAAGATATTAAAGATGAATTAGAAGTACAATTGGAAGATTTAAGAAAGCGGGAGAAACTCCTTGAATCTCAACGCATCGAACAGCGCACCCGTTACGATTTAGAGATGTTACAAGAGGTAGGATATTGTAATGGTGTAGAAAACTATTCTCGACATTTAGCCCGTAGAAATGCCGGAGAACCACCAGAATGTTTAGTGGATTATTTCCCGAAAGATTGGCTATTAGTCGTCGATGAATCTCATGCTACAGTACCACAAATTCGCGCCATGTACAATGGCGATCGCGCCCGCAAACAGGTATTAATTGAACATGGGTTTCGCCTTCCCAGTGCTGCGGATAATCGCCCTTTAAAAGCGGATGAATTTTGGGAGAAAGTGAATCAATGTATTTTTGTTTCTGCAACTCCCAGTAATTGGGAAATCGAATTATCTGGCGATCGCGTGATCGAACAGATTATTCGTCCTACTGGAGTCATCGATCCAGAGATTTTTGTGCGTCCAACAACGGGACAAGTTGATGATTTATTAGGAGAAATTAAAGATCGTGCAGCACTTCAAGAACGGGTTTTAATTACAACTTTAACAAAGCGCATGGCAGAGGATTTAACCGAATATTTTGCAGAGAGAGGGATTAAAGTTCGTTATTTACATTCGGAAATTCAATCAATTCAACGTATTGAAATTTTACAAGATTTAAGAAAAGGGGTTTTTGATGTATTAATTGGGGTCAATTTATTACGAGAAGGATTGGACTTACCGGAAGTCTCTTTAGTGGCTATTATGGATGCTGATAAAGAGGGCTTTTTAAGAACAGAAAAATCCCTGATTCAAACGATGGGACGTGCTGCGAGAAACGTGCGAGGACAAGCGATTTTATATGCAGATAATCTCACGGATAGCATGAAAAAAGCAATTGAAGAAACTGAGCGTCGTCGAGGGATTCAAATGGCTTATAATAAAATGCACAATATTACACCCAAATCAATTGTTAAACAATCTAGCAATGCGATTTTATCTTTTTTAGATATTTCTCGTCGCTTAAATTCACAAGAATTAGAACAAGTTTACGAATATAAAGACGATTTACCTTTGGAAAAAATACCTAATATTATTCAACAATTAGAAGAACAAATGAAAGAAGCTGCGAAAAAGTTGGAATTTGAAGAAGCAGCTAAATACCGCGATCGCATCAAAAATCTGCGCGATCGCCTTTTGGGTCATTCTTAGAACTTGAAGGAAATTTATGTAAAAAGAATTGTTAGACACAGCCTACCTTATAAATCAACAAAATCTAATAAGACAACGCATCCAATGAGGAATATGATAAGGATGAGATCGATCTAGTTTTTGACAGCGATCGCTATAAAAATTGGCAATTTCTAAACTCAAGTTATTTTTCAATTCTGTTTCTGTTAAATTCGAGTAAGATGAACTCAAATGAATTTTATTTTCCCAATAGAGTTTTGCTTTTCTGATTTTTAAGATAACTTCAATGAGTTCGCGTTTTTGAGTTGGGTTGCAACTAGGATTAGTGAATGCTATTTTCCAGCGATCGCAGAATTCTTTCTTGTCTACAAATGTTCCATCTAAGTTTTGACAAGTTCTTTTTACTCTTTCTGAAATAGTTGTGAAATTGTTCTGCATCTCTTCAATTTCTTTTCTTTTTTCTTCTGCAATTTTCTCATCATCATCTTGAGGATCGATAATATCTTGGTTCATATCGTGGTAAATCTTTTCCAAAGAGAGTTTTTCGCCGTTATACATGGGTTTATTTTCATGTGCTGCAAAAAGTTCTGCAAGATCGGGTTCGAGAAAATATGCTTCTTTGTGCATCCATCCTGTAACTATAATTTTACTTTCAGATATTGCTTTGTACATCGTGTCAATATTTGCATACATTTCTTGACAAAGAGTTTCGATATTATTGTAAGATAATGCAATATCAGTATTCTCTAGATCGCGATCGACAAGTACAAAGAGTTTGTCTGGAGATAAATAGGAGTTTTCCGGATCGCGATCGTGCATTTCTAAGAGCGCTTCTCTCACTCGGAGGACATCATTCCGTCCCCCACAAGGTAAAAAAACAGGTCTTTTTTCTCTCCACCATTGCGGGATACAAGCTGTCCAAAAGTTAGCATCAGGAATGTTTTCCAGTTGTCTAATTTGTTGCGGTGTACGAATATTAAGGTAAGCGCGATCGCCTTCACAGAGAACAACAATTTTATTTTTAATTCTTCGAGTTTTGAGTATCTTGTTGCAAAATTTCTCTTCTTCTTTGAAGGTCGAATTAGTTGTCATTGTTCTTATCAGCAGGATTCACCATTTTAGGTTCAATTTCTTTGACATGACGGGGAGTAAGTGCCTCGCAAAGATGAAAGGAATGGGTTGCTAAGAGATATTGATTATTTCCCCATGAAGCTAATTCTTGAACAATTGAATATTGCCAGTCTGGATGCAGTCCATTTTCAATTTCATCAATAAGGACAATCGCATCATCTCCCACAGTGTACTTGATCCACGCATATAAGCCAAGTCTTTTGAGTTCACCATGACTTAAATCCTCTGGATCTATTTCTAAATAATCTCTTTCTGAATTCATTCTACGAACAATAATAGAATCTAATACTTTGTTTGGGAAAATATATTTATTATCACCTAGAAAATGATGAAATTCCTGTACTGTTTCTTGAAAGCTATTTGAATATTTTAAGGTTTTTATTGCGGTTTTCCAGTCTTTTTCCTTAGATTCTTTAAAGACATTCAAAATTCCTTTTAAAGCCAATTTATTATAAAGATAAAAATTGGGTAAAGATTGATCGAGATCGAGCAGTGATTTCTCATAATTTTTTGAAATACTAAATAGTGTTTTTTTGGTTTCTCGATTGATAAAAATAAAAGATTGTGTTGGAGGGGCAGCTAAAAAAACTTTTTCTCGGCATTTTTCTAAAACTTCTAAAGCTAAGTCATATTTATTAACTGTAGTTTGACAAAATAACATAATATCTACATTATTTTTAGTGAAAAATTTAGGATATAAAATCGTATTTTTTTCTCCTTGCATTTGCATGAATTCTATTTTTGAAAAAGAAAACGCATTATCATTAGATGGGCTAGAATTTTCCAGTAAATATATCTCATCTTTTAGTTGAGATTCTGCAAACTCTCTTCCCTCAAAAGAATTTGGATATTTTGTTATTAAATCTTCTAGCTCTTTCTTGAGTTCTTCTATCCTAGATATACGATTTTGATATTCTAACTCTCTTCCTTTTTCGATCTTATGTATTGCAAAAAGACTAGGAATTATATCTAATTTTATATCGTCTATTCCCAGATAAAATTCTTTCATTGAATCTTCTCTTTTGATAATTAAAGGAAGAGTTTTCTGTTCCGTTTTTGGTCTTGTACTTGCAGTCCAAGAATGCCCAGAAAATTCTTCAAATTCAGATATTATGTAGAAAAATTGCAAGTCAATAATTTGTTTTTTATACAATATATCAATAGACAAAATAGTTTCCGGATGTATTTCTTCTTCAGTTGACATTTTTCTAAAGTCAAAATATTCCGTAATATTTTCTAAAAAAGTTCTCTTCTTTTCATCACAGAAACAAGAAAGTAAAACAAAAATTAGTTGCAAAAGAGTGCTTTTTCCTCCTCCATTTTCACTACTAATAGGAAAAACCTGCGGTGTTAATTCTGGCTCAAAGGTTAATGTGACATTTTTTAGATTTCTAAAATTGGGGACGTGAATTTTTAGAATTTGCATAACAAGTTAATAAGCAATGTAAAACTTTTAGAACATTTAGTCATTTTTGAATCAGCGAGATCAGCATTATCTAAAGTTAGGTGGGCATTGCCCACCTTTACTGTTAAGCAATACACTCTCCTAATTGTTGCAGGATTTTTTCATGTTCTAAATCCTGACCGATGAAGACTAATTGCGTTTTCTGTTCGCGATCGCCCCATTCGTCATCCTCAATTGAAAAACGCTTTCCACTCAGATGAAAGATATGGCGATCGCCACTTTCCTCAAACCATAAAATCCCTTTTGCACGAAAAATATTTGGTGTTAAATGATAGTCTAAAAACTTCTGGAATTTGCGAACTGACATCGGTTTGTCACTTTGGAAAGAAACTGAGGTAAAACCATCATTTTCTAAGTGATGAGAATGGTCATGATGAGCATGATCGTGATGTTCGTGTTCGTGATGTTCGTGTTCATGATGTTCATGTTCGTGATGTTCATGGTCATGATCTTCTGAATCTATTTGATCAAAATACTTATCCGACTCAAATAAACCGACACTCAAAACCAAAGGGAGAGAAACTTGAGATTTAGTAGTGTGAATAATCCGCGCATCTTGTTTAATATCGCGAATTCTAACCTCTAATAAATCGACATCAGCCTCATCGACTAGATCGACTTTGTTGAGTAAAATAACATCACCGTAAGCAATCTGACTGTACGCTGCTTCGCTATTAAACAAATCTAAACTATAATTGGAACAGTCCACCATTGTGACAATAGAATCGAGACGAGTCATATCTCGCAATTCTGTTCCTAAAAAGGTCAGTGCAACGGGAAGCGGATCGGCTAAACCTGTTGTTTCTACCACCAAATAATCGATTTTATCTTCCCGTTCCAGAATCCGATAAACGGCATTTACTAAATCGTCATTGATAGTGCAGCAAACACAACCATTATTTAACTCGATCATATCATCTTCGGTAGTGATAATCAGTTCATTATCAATACCAATCTCTCCAAACTCATTCACGAGAACGGCGGTTTTAAGTCCTTCTTGATTGCTTAAAATATGATTGAGGAGGGTTGTTTTACCACTGCCGAGAAAGCCGGTAATAATGGTTACGGGTAAACCCAGTTTTGGGGCTTCCATTGCGAGAATGCTACTAGATTGGGGTTCAACTGTTTGCATAGTTTTTCTGTCCGTGATGTCCAAATCGTAAAAAAATTGTAAGATAGTTAGCTTATGGCTCTACAGTCTATTATTGCTTAGACTGAGAAAGTGGGATATTTCTTTAGGAAGACTTCCGCGATCGCACTACCCTGGCACATTATGACTCTAAATCTCTACAACACCCAAACTCGCCGCAAGGAAGCCTTTGTTCCTCTAACACCCAATGCGGTGAAAATGTACTGCTGTGGCGTGACGGTGTATGATTTATGTCATTTGGGTCACGCTCGGTCTTATATTGTTTGGGATACGGTGCGCCGTTATTTGCTGTGGTTGGGGTATGAGGTGCGCTATGTTCAGAATTTTACTGATATCGACGATAAAATTCTCAAACGTGCGAATGAACGCGAAATGACTATGCAGGAGGTTAGCGATCGCTATATCCAAGAATATTTTGCAGACATTCGCCCTCTAAATGTACTAGATGCGGACGAATATCCCCGCGTCACGGAACATATTCCCCAAATTCAGCAGATTATTCAAGATTTGATCGACAAGGGCTATGCTTACCCTGTAGGAGGGGATGTTTACTATCAGGTGGAACGACTTCCCGACTACGGTAAACTGTCCGGACGTAAGTTAGAAGATATGCAGGCTGGGGCAAGCGGTCGCGTAAATGAGGGGGAGATAAAAAAGAAACATCCTTTTGATTTTGCCCTTTGGAAGGCGGCTAAATCGGGAGAACCTGCTTGGGATTCCCCTTGGGGTAAAGGTCGTCCCGGTTGGCATATCGAATGTTCGGCGATGGTCAGATCACTTTTCGGAGATACAATCGATATTCATAGTGGGGGTGGAGATTTAGTTTTTCCTCATCACGAAAATGAGATTGCCCAATCGGAGGCCGCGACGGGTAAGCCATTAGCACGATATTGGCTGCATAATGGCATGGTGAAAATTGGCGGCGATAAAATGTCGAAATCTCTGTCCAATTTTATTACAATTCGCAACTTTTTAGAGCATCCTTACGATCCGATGGTGTTACGATTGTTTGTTCTTTTGGCACATTATCGCAAGCCGTTAGATTTTACCGAAGAGGCGATCGCCTCTGCTGAAAATGGCTGGCAAACCCTACAGGAAGGATTGCATTTTGGGCAACGTTATGGGGCAAAATTAGGCTGGAAACTCTCTGAAATGAGTGTAGACTCGAATGGTTATAAAGAGCGCTTTCAAGAGTCAATGGATGATGATATTAACACTCCTGGAGGGTTGGCGGTTATTTTTGAATTGGCGAAGGAATTACGAAAGGAAAGTAATTTGCTTACCCATGAAGGGAAAACAGAAATTGCTTCAGAAGTGTTAGAAATACAGTGGAAAACTTTGGTTGAATTGGCGGGTGTTTTAGGAATTGAAGCACAACCCGAGGCAGCAACTGTAGAGGAAATTGGAGAAGCGGAAATTGCTGCAATCATTGAACAACGCACCGCAGCAAGGAACGCAAAAAACTTTGCAGAAGGCGATCGCCTTCGGGATGAATTGAAAGCAAAAGGTATAATTTTGGTCGATAAAGCAGGTGAAACAACATGGCATCGCGGTTAATCAAACAATGCCCACTTTAATTCTAAGTCCACGATTTACAGAAGATTCGCAAACACTTTGGAGGACTGCGATCCAATTGGGTTGGGATGTAGAAAGGTTGACCAGTTGGCGAGTTGGCGATCGCTTTCTTTCTCTTCCCGAACCTGTTTTCTATCTCGAAGCATTAATGGCAGAAAATATTGCCGAACAATTTGGCAGAAAATTGCTCCAACTTCCTGCTAATTGGTTGCCTCAACTTCCCGAAGAATATCGCCAACGTTGGGTTTATTTAACAACTTTAGCAGAAGCTAAAATGTTGAAAAAACCTGCTTTTATTAAACCTCCCAATGATAAAAGTTTTCCGGCTCGAGTTTATTCTAGTTCAGATTTACCAGATGAGTTTGCCAGTGAAACCCCTGTTCTTGTTGCGGAAATCGTTGATTGGGAAAAGGAATTTCGCTGCTTTATTTTAGATCGAGAATTGCGAACATTTTCAACACCAATAAAGCGCAGGATTCCCCGCTTGTATGTGAAGCATCAAGCGTGGGAGGAATGCGATACAATCTGACCCCCAATGGGGAGGATTGT
>NZ_JACSWA010000043.1 GCF_016888125.1 Spirulina sp. CCY15215 | reverse complement strand
TTATAGGACGGCTTTATATTGGTTCCGTTACCGCCTTGTACGCATAACGGGTTTTGCTCTTTCGAGCCTCCCTTTCGGGGTAAAGTGTGCCTCGACTATGTTATCTAGGCTTGTTAAGTACAACTCACTGGCTTAACTCTTAGACCTATTTAAAGTTGTACGAAAGGGCTACAAACTGGCACGCATTCGTAGGTTTCGTGACCTAAATAACGTAGCGATTTCTCGCTGAGTCTGGTCAGGTTAGG
>NZ_JACSWA010000429.1 GCF_016888125.1 Spirulina sp. CCY15215 | reverse complement strand
CTTGCTTTTGACGAGGAACGTAACGAGTCGGAAAACCATACTTATTGGTTCTGCACATTTGCCTTGTTCCGTGTCCTTTGGCAGTAATTAAAAGCGGGTTTTTAATCTCAACAATTAATTGCTCTGGAGTAGACTTTCCCACACAAGCAGCATCAAGCCAGTGAGTTTTTAGGAGGTTTTGACGAGTGCGATTAAACTTGGTTAA
>NZ_JACSWA010000428.1 GCF_016888125.1 Spirulina sp. CCY15215 | reverse complement strand
GTCCTTTGGCAGTAATTAAAAGCGGCTTGTACGGACGTAGCACTGCTACGTCCCTACCAACAATTAATTGCTCTGGAGTAGACTTTCCCACACAAGCTGCATCAAGCCAGTGAGTTTTTAGGAGGTTTTGACGAGTGCGATTAAATTTGGTTAATCCTCCTGTTCCGACTTCAACAGGCAATCCCGTTCCTTTTAGTTTATCATACAGTTTCCAACGGGTAGAATTTACTGCTGCACTATCTGACAATGGTTGTTTTGCTTGTCCTAGAATCCGTTTGAGAATATTAGGTTGACCTGATAAGAAATCTTTGATTTCTTGGTTTCCTTTTTTTTGATTACAAGGACGACAAGCGAGGGTTAAATTACTGAC
>NZ_JACSWA010000427.1 GCF_016888125.1 Spirulina sp. CCY15215 | reverse complement strand
CTCGTACAAATTGTTCGAGGTCTGGTTGCAGAGAAATTTCCATACAAATCCTCCAAAATCTAACTCAGCATAACATTTTTTTCACCTGCGCGATCGCATCTCCTCCATTCTTTACCAAAAAGCGATAAAGTCAGTTGTCCCCCTTCGTAAATCCATAGTTCCCGAACACCTAAACCTAAAAATAAAAAGTGAGGGTTAGCCATTGATTTTAATCAATGGACATCGAACGAAACAGGTTTTAACCTGTCTTGCGTTACAATACTTCCATGTAAGTCCACAGCTATTTTTTAGCCAAGGGATGTAGGAGTCTGTTGACAGACTTGGAGAAGCGGTCGAGGGATG
>NZ_JACSWA010000426.1 GCF_016888125.1 Spirulina sp. CCY15215 | reverse complement strand
ATACCTCCCGCAGAGGTAAACTTGAGAGCATTATTAATCAAGTTAATCAGAATTTGGCGAAGTTTGACTTCATCAGTGCGAATATAGCGGGGGAGATCGGGTGCTGGTTCTAATAACAATTGCAAGTTTTGGTCTGCTGCTTTGAGTTGGAACATATCGTGGATGTCGTTGAGGAGACAATGAGGGTCGAAGTTTTTCTTGTTGAGGGTAATGCGTCCGGCTTCGATTTTGGAGAGGTCGAGAACGTTATTAATTAAGGTGAGAAGATGTTCGCCACTGCGGTTAATAATGCCGACGCTTTCTTGGTGTTCTTTGGGGAGGGTTTGAGAGCGGGTCATAATCTGAGTAAAGCCAAGAATAGCATTGAGAGGCGATCGCAATTCGTGACTCATGTTGGCGAGGAAGGAACTTTTAGCTTGGTTGGCCACTTCGGCTTTTTCTTTGGCGATTTCTAGTTCGGCAGTTCGTTCGGCAACTCGTTGTTCTAGGGTGGTAAAGGATTCTTTGAGTTGACCAGCCATTTCATTGAATGCGTTGGTTAGTTCGCCTACCTCATCTCGTCGTTCGGTTGTCAGTTGTTTTTCCCATTGACCGCGAGCGAGTTCTTGGGCAGATTGGTTGAGATACAGTAATGGTTGTACTACCCAACGGGCAGTGAGAATGCCGATCGCTACAGCCAGTGCTAAGGCGGCTACGCAGAGGATAATTGTCGTCTGGGTATTGGCGTTAATTTCTGCGAGAAAGTCGGATTCTGGTACGGCGATCGCCACAAGCCAATCTAACCCACCTTCGTCCTGAAAAGGAATGATTTTCAAAAAATACTCCTCGCGATCGATGTTGAGGGTCATGTGGGAGTCTTCGGTAATTTGAGAGAATTCGCCAAAGCGAGAGAGCAGGAATTTGGCACTCTCTGCCACAATTCGATTAGGACTATCTGCTGCATTGAGTCGTTCTGGATTTTCCGTGTTGGTGTCGGTTACGAATAAACCCTCTTCGTTAGAAGCGGCAACCATTAGCCCCGATCGCTCGATAATATAAATCTGTCCTGACTGACTGACTTGTAAATTTCGCAAAAATTCAGACACTTGCACCAAGAGTAAATCGATTCCCAAAACGCCTTTTAAGTCCAGGCGATCGTCATAGACGGCATTAGCGGCACTGATTCCCAGGGATGCTTCCAAGGCACCCGCATAGACTTCGCTCCAAACGGGAGTTTGGAGTGCGGCTGCTGATTTGTACCACCCCCGTTGGCGCGGATCGAAATCCGGTCTAGTATTAATGAGGGTTTGAGGATTTCCGGCTTTATCGAGAGCATAACGTTTAAAATCACCGCTAACAAAGCCTTCGGTGATGGAGAGATTAAAGCCATAAGTTGAATCGCGTCCGACGGAGACAATGCCGCCGCGTTCGTTGGCAAAATAGATATAATCGACGGCATCAAATTGCTGTAATTGTCGCCAAAAATGCTGACCCAAGCGATCGGGATCGGTGGCATCCAGGTTTTTAGTGCGGATTAAATCGAGATTGATTTGATTGACTAGATTGGCCGTTGCTAGATAAACATCCAGCTTTTCTGCGATGCGATCGCCGGTTTCATCAATGAGTCGATTGGCAAGGTCTTCTACTGCCTTTGTTCCGCTTCTAAAGGAAAGATAGCCAACTAAACTTACTGCACCAACGATTTGTGCGACAAAGGGAATAATCAGAACGGTACGGAGGGGCAGTTTGTTAAGTATTTTAGTGCTGGATTGGATAATTTTATCTGGTAGCATGAATGTTCCTTCTTTTCTAGTAATGGTTTTTTAGGGGCGATCGCAGGACTCCTGATGGTTTGTAAATGCAGAACTTTGCTTAACGATAAAACTATTCTGGAGAAATAGGGAGTGCGATCGCAAATTCCGTACCTTTGCCCAATTCTGACATACAAGTAATCCTTCCGCTATGTTTTTCTACCACGATTTGACGGGCGATCGCCATTCCCAATCCCGTACCTTTTCCCACACCTTTAGTAGTAAATAAATGCTCAAAAATCTTTGCCTGCACCTCTGCACTCATGCCAATTCCATTGTCTTTAATCCGAATTATTACCTGTTTCTGATCAGATGATAACTCAGTTTTGATAGTAATTTTATTGGCAATTTCTTGATAGCTACGCCCTTGGTTTGATTCTTCCAGTGCATCAATGGCATTACTCAATAAATTCATAAATACCTGATTCAATTGTCCGGCATAACATTCAATTTGTGGTAAGTCACCATAGTCTTTAATGACTTTGATTTCCGGGCGATTTTCATTAGCTTTGAGGCGATGTTTGAGGATCATAATAGTGCTATTAATACCATCGTGAATATTGCAGGCAATAGGATGATCTTTATCAGCGCGGGAGAAAGTTCTTAAGCTAGTGCTAATATCTTTAATTCGGTTTACTCCTTCCCGCATTGAATTGACTAATTTCGGGAAGTCTTCTCGGATGTAGTTAAGATCGATCGTTTCTATTTCTTCTTCAATTTCTGGCTCTAGTTGGGGATATTTTTGTTGATACAAATCGAGCAATCCAAAGATATCTTTGATGTAATTTAAGGCTGGGATAATATTACCACTGAGGAAACCAACGGGGTTGTTAATTTCGTGAGCAACTCCAGCGACTAAGCCACCCAAGGCTGACATCTTTTCGCTTTGAACGATTGTGAGTTGGGCTTGTTTTAGGTCGGTTAAGGCTTGTTGTGCTGCTTGATATAAACGGGCATTTTCTAGGGAAATTGCTGCTTGTGAGCAAATCAGATTTAGCACTTCAATACGATCGTTGGTAAATACTCCCACAGTTAAGTTATTTTCCAGATATAAAACTCCTATTAATTCCCCTTTATTCATAATTGGACTACAAAGGATACTTTTTGGTTGGTGTTTTTGAATGTAACTATCTGCCACAAACTGAGGACTTATCCGAGCATCTGCTAATACCAATGGTCGTAAATTATGCTGAACATTATTCACCAAATTAATCGCTATATCTTGACTTGATTCTAGGGGAATTGATGGTAATATTTGCGGTAACTTTCCCTTTTCTACGATGGCTACTAATTTTAACGAACCATCTTGTTTGAGTAGTAAGATACTCTTACTTGCCCCAGCATTGGCAATGACTATTTCTAGGAGAGTAATTAAGAGTTTATCTAGTTCAATTTCCCCTGAAATTGCTTGAGAGGCTTTAAGTAAAGTCGCCAAATCTAAGGCTTCAGAGACACTGCTAGAGGTATGAGTAGCAGAGATTGTTCCTCGTATCAATGTTTCCTTGAAGGAATTAGTAATACGAGGTTGTTGTAGGATGGGTGCGAGGAGTTGGGGATAGCGTTGTTCTAAATCAGTAACTTTGGCTTTAGCTCCCCATCGGGCATAACAGTAGTAAGATTCCTGCATATAACCAGCAGCAACTTTTTCTTTACCCCAGTCGAGATAGAATTTAGCTGCTAGTTCGTTGGCTAAGGCTTCTTCTTGGATATATTCGTTTTCTTTGGCTCCGGCGATCGCTGCGTCGTATAATTCTAATGCTGGCAAGCGATCGCCCTCGATCCGAGCCATCTCCGCCGAAATTAACTGATATTTGTGCAGGAAATTCTGCGGGCAAGTTTGAGACCACTTATACAACACTTGCTGTTGTTCTTGTATTTGCTGCCAATAAAATGCTTGAGTAGCACTATCTACTTCTTCATATATAGCAGTCAAACTCAGAGGATAGTAAACATGATAAATAACGATCGGAAAAAAACCAAAGTTAGCAGGCAAAGTAGATTGTATGGATTGAGCCACCTGTAAAGCTTGTTGGTAATTTCCTTGGAGATAAAGCCGTTGTAAAACGAGAAAACCGTACCAGTTGATCCCGTGATTGTAATAATTTTGCCGCCAAAGCGCCAGTAAAGGGCTATTAAGAAAACCTTCGTAGGTCAACGACCCATCCTCCGCCTTATCATCAATGAGTTCTCGCACGAATTGCTGTTTAAGCTCGAAAGCAGACAGCATATTGCGATCGTTTACTCCCCGGACATAATCAATATATTTCTCAATTTGCTCTTCGATTAGAGGTAGGGGACTCCCTTTAAAAAGATGAGCCCAGACCATAAAGGCAATCGCCCAGACACCGAAGATCAAATCGCCTAATTCAGTGCAAATCTCAAAGGACTGTTGGTATAAGGATAAATTCTCTGCAATGGGACGGATATAAGGAGCGATCGCATGACCAAAGTGATTATTATTTTTAGCAATGAATTGGGTGTTATGGAAAGTCCGGTCAACTTCTAGGGCAACGGTGCCAAACTCATAGGCTTCTCGATAACGACCTTCATAAGCCAAGGTCATACCGTAAGAACAATAAGAAAAACTCGAACTTTCTGCTCGTCCGTATTTGAGAGATAAGTTAATCATGCGTAGGGTCGTCAGCCAGTTGAGGTTGGGATTGCCGGCCACATAAGCCGCAGACCATAAGATACAAAGGAGCTTCATGCAGCTTTGCTTTACGGGATCTCTCATGGGTGGCAACTCTAAAAGCACTTGAGGAGAAACCTTCGTAAATGCTTCTCGGACTTGCTGTAATTCTTCCTTGACGAGAGACACTAAAGCCTCGGCATCGGTGGGTACGATCGTTCCCAAAACCGCCAAGCCTTTGATACCTGCATCAACACCAGATAAGACATCCGTTCCTTGAGTGGTACGCTGGGTCATCAAAATCCCATAAATTCGGGCAGCATCTATGGGATCTGTGACTTGTTTTAAGGCATGGTTGAGTATTAATTCGGACTCTTCAAACCGACCGACCAAATAATCGCATTCCGCTTTTTCTCGGTTGAGATCGAACATGAGGCGATAGTGCGTATTCCAAGCCTCTTGGGGAAGTCGAGAAAGTCCAAAGTTGAAGTAGTCGATGGCAGCATGATAGGCGATGGAGAGTTTGGCTTTCATGCCTGCCAAGAAGGCCAGTTCTGCCAGTTGAGCTACGGGAATAGAAGACGGATCGGCATCAATTCCCATCACGAGATGGTTGATGATATTGAAAATGTTATCTTCTTGCTCCTTGGAGGATTGATGTGCTAGGAGCAATTGGCCGATTTTGAGGTGAGTTGCTTGTTTTCGATCGCTGGCAATGAGTGAATAAGCTGCTTGTTGAACCCGGTCATGTAAAAACTGATACGTGGGATTGCCGGTGGCCTTAAATACTTCTTCGCTATCTGATTGGGTGAAAAATTTATAGATTTTGGTTGTGGGAATCACCAAACCTTCTTGTAAGGCTTTCCATAAAGATTTAGCTGTCTTTCTTGCAGATTTTTCACTAACAATTATCAAGGTATTCAAATCAAATTTCGCACCAATACAAGCCGCTAATTTGAGCATTTCCTGAGTTTCTCTTGGCAATTTCTGTAATTGCAATGCCATAAATTCTACGACATCATCAGTTAGCGCCAAGGTATTGACTTGAGCAATATCGCACTCCCAATGTTGGATATCCCAATCAAAACTAATTAATTTATCGTCATGTAAGGCTTTGAGAAACTGGGTAGCAAAAAAGGGATTACCCTGAGTCTTTTGATAGACTAATTTAGTTAAAGGTTGGGCAAGAGATAACTCGCTATTTAGCGTATCTGCTACCAACTTATTCAAATCTAATTCCGTTAAGGGTGGCAAGGTAATTGTATTTACTGTTGCCCCAGTTTTGATAATTTCATCTACAGTTAAAATAAATGGATGTACTGGTGAGACTTCATTATCGCGATAAGCTCCTAAGACTAATAAATATTCTGTATCTTGCATCAATAATTTTAGCAAATTCATTGAGGCTGAATCAGCCCATTGCAAGTCATCTAAAAACATCACTAAGGGATGTTCAATGCTTGTGAAGATTTTGACAAACTTTTGAAACAGCAAATTAAAGCGATTTTGAGCAGCACTGCCTGATAATTCTATGGCTGGTGACTGTTTGCCAATGATGTTTTCTAATTCGGGAATTACGTCAATTAAGACTTGTCCGTTGTCTCCCAAAGCTGCTAATATTTGATTTTTCCAGGTTTGCAGTTGGGTGTCGGATTCTGATAATAATTGTCCCATTAAATCGCGGAAGGCTTGCACGAAGGCACTAAAGGGAATGTTGCGTTGAAATTGGTCGTATTTGCCTTTAATAAAATAACCCCGTTGTCGGACAATGGGTTTATGGACTTCGTTAACTACTGCTGTTTTTCCAATGCCAGAGAAACCAGCTACTAGCATCATTTCGGCTGCACCTCCCCCCTTACCAAGGGGGGTCTGGGGGGGATTACTAACTCTTTCAAAGGTTGCTAATAGTTGATTAACTTCTTTTTCTCTACCGTAGAGTTTTTCAGGGATAATGAAGCGATCGCTTATATCTCGCTTGCCAATTTCAAAAGATTCTATCTTACCTGTGGTTTGTAATTGCTCTAAACAAATCTCTAAATCATATTTGATTCCCAAGGCAGTTTGATAGCGGTCTTCAGCATTCTTTGCCATCAGTTTGCTGACTATTTCTGAGAGAATTAGAGGGATTTCTGAATTAATTTGATGAATAGGTATTGGGTGTTTTGCTAGATGAAAATGCACTAATTTCATCGCATCTTCTGAGACAAATGGTAATTCTCCTGTTAATAGTTCATAAAATGTTATTCCCAAGGAATAAAAGTCACTACGATAATCTATGCCTCGATTCATTCTGCCTGTTTGTTCTGGGGAAAGATAGGCTAATGTTCCTTCTAAGATATTGGGATTTTGGATTTCTTGGGTTTCTCGCGGTAGTAGAGAGGAAATGCTGAAGTCAATTAATTTGATTTCTTTGGTATTTGGATTAATTAAGATGTTGGCGGGTTTAATGTCTTTGTGAATTACTCTATTTTGGTAGAGATAGTGGAGAATATCTGTAAGTTGGATCGCGATGTTAAGAAATTCAACTAAAGGTAAAGATTTATAGATTTTGCTTTCTTCTGTTGCTATTTTGAGATAAACAGATAGGGAGACTCCACCAAAGTCTTCCATAATTAGGGCATAGCTATTGCGGTAGGTTTCTAAATTTAAGGGTTGGATAATGCTAGGAAAGTTGAGATTTTTGGCAACAGTATATTGGTTACGAAACTGAAGCAGTTCAGTAAAGTTAGGATATTCGTTTCGTAGGATTTTGATGACGAAGGGCTGTTGGTTGCTGGTACGGATGGCTCGATAGACTAAGGTGCGATTACCTGTGTAGAGTTGTTCTGTGATTTGATAACCTAGCAAATGTGGGTGTGCGTTCATAACTCGTTTTTACTCATTAAACATTAAACAACAGATAAATTAAAATATCCCATTCAATTCTATATCTATAATTTGACAGTGATTGTAGTATTAAATACAGTCCTCTCACTAAGTACAGAATTAACTGTAATTTTTCCTTGCTGTTTTTTGACTATCAGCAATCCCCACAATAATACTCTTCCGATCTTGAATCAATGCACTGTCCAAAATGCTAACCATTTCGCTTGAAGAAAAAGGTTTTCGTCGGGAATTAAGCAATGGTGGTTAAACCATTGAGATAATCTTGAAGTTGGCGATCGTGATCGTGACTGAGGGTTCCTAATGGCAATTCTGCTCGGGAGAAAGCACGCGCTTCTGAAATTTCGAGGGTATCTTCTACTTTTAAAGTTCCTGTGGCGTGAACTTCTAATAAGATACTAATTGAATGAATTCTTGGATCGCGATCGCGGGAGGAATAAATCCCTACTAAACGACCAAATTCAACTAATTCTAATCCTGTTTCTTCTTTTAATTCTCTTCTTGCTGCGGTTTTTAAGTCTTCTCCCCAATCAATAATTCCCCCTGGTAGTCCCCATGTTCCTGTATCTCGGCGACGAACGAGGATAATGCGATCGTCGGGTAATAGGGGAATCAGGGTTGCACCTGTGATGGGATGACGAAAAATAACACCGAGAACAGTAGAGATAAACTGCCAATATTGACGCATAAAAGTTCCCATAAAAAGCGATCGCATTTCCCTAATTTCCTCCTCAAAATTGTTCATTGATAAAGGCTTCAGGTCCAACCAAGGAAATATAAGGGTCGCCGCGAAAGTATTGCTGTGCGGTTTCCAAGGCCTGCTCGATAGTAACTTCTATGATAGCTTCTTGAAACTGAGTATCAAAATCAATACCCACCTCAATTGTTTCATACCAGCCCAATATTTGGGCAATTTCGGAGTTAGTTTGCTTACCGAGGGCATATTGACCCAAAAGTTTATTTTTAGCCCCTTGTAGGTCTTCTGGGGTGAGGAGAACCTCTCCCAGTCGCTTCACTTCTTGATGTAGTCCTTCGAGGGCGATCGCGGTGTTTTCTGGGGCGGTTCCCATATAGACGACAAATTGAGAGGTATCGAGACGAGTCGGATAAAAAGCAGAGACATCGTAAGCGAGTCCTCGTTTTTCCCGCAATTCGACAAAAAGACGGCTGGATAAACCATTCCCTAAATAAGTATTCAGGAGTTTGAGGACGGTATAATCTTTTTCTTTGCGAACAGATGGGGTTAAATAGCCCAACATGACGATCGCCTGTTGGCTATCTTGGGGATTTTTGTTAGAGGTGGGTTGAGAGGTAACTAAAGGGATTGTGAGTTCTGGGAGAGGAGAATTCGGGGTTTGCCAATCTCCGAAAACATCGGTAACGATCGCGATCGCCTCGTCGTGTTTAATGCGCCCCGAGAGAGAAATAACTAAATTATCTGGGCGAAAAAAGGTTTGGTGATACTGTTGTAAGTCATCGCGCCCCAATTTCCCGACAGTTTCTTCGCTGCCTAAAATAGATGTACCGTAGGGATGTTCCGCGTACATGGCTTCTCTTAACTGCTTAAAAGCGACATTAAAGGGGCGTTCTTGTTGAGAACGAATATTTTGTATCGTTAAATACTGTTCGAGTTCTACTTCTTCTGAGGGAAAACTCGGCGATCGCGTAATTTCTCCCACCAGTTGAAAAATTTCCCGAAAATCTTCTGTAACGGTTTTAAAACCAACGGAAAAATAGTCTGTGGATGCGTCAGCCCCTAACACCGCCCCTACGGATTCGATTTTTTCGGCGATTTCTACTGAAGATAAATGACTTGTTCCTTTTGTCATTACTGCTGCTAATAAGTGAGAAATCCCTGCTTTTTCCCGCAATTCCCAACGCCCTCCTGCTTTCAGAAACAATCTCCCGGCAATAATATCCGCCGTCGGATTTTCCACGGTAATAACAGTAATTCCATTGTTTAAAATTGTGCGTTGAGTTGACATTATAAGTTATGAGTTATGAATTATGAATTATGAATTATAAGCGATCGAGAATTATTTTCCTGTTCGTTATTTTTCAGATGTTACTCTCCCAGATTTTTCATGACCGTGACGGCATATTTGTCGGGAGAGAGGTATTGTTTAGCGATCGCCTGTAAGTCTGAAGCCTGCATTTTTTGGATGTGTTGGGGATAGGTGACAGATAGTTCTACCGTTGCGATCGTGCTGTAATACCCGTACAATCCTGCCAATTGACCAGGGGTTTCCGTGGAAAAGGCATAATCGTTTAAGAGCAAGCGTTTGACCCGATTTAATTCGCTTTCGGAAATCGGCACGGTTTGTAGTTGTTCTAGGCGATCGCAAATTTTCCTTTCGACGGTCTCTAGATGTTGTTCTTCCAAATCAGCGTTAATGGTCAATAGGCTCGAGTCCCGATGCAAAGAAAACTCGCTACCAATATCCCAGACTAAACGCTGTTCTTCTCTCAATTCTCTCACCAAACGGGACGATCGACCACAACCCAATAACACCGATATCATATCCAAACCGACGGCTTCATTGAGATGGTCGATACCAAAAGCCGTCCATGCCATCATTAAGCGAGCTTGTTCGAGGCGAGGTAAGCGTAACTCGGTGCGGCGAATCTCTGTTAAAACAGGTTGGGGACAAAAGGTACGAGTAGGACATTCGGAACGGACGGTAAACCCAGTAAATGTATCGCCAATCAAGGATAACGCCGTTTCGCGATCGACTCCCCCTACGATCGCAATGGTCATGTTTTCGGGTTGATAGTAGGTTTTGTGAAAACAGCGCATTTGGTTGGGGGTGCGATCGCGTACTTGTTCCTCTGTACCTAAAATTGAGCGTCCGTAGGTTGATTCCCCGTAAATTGTTTCGCACAAAGCCTGAAAGCCTAACCAGTCGGGATCGTCTTGACAAGAGCGAATTTCTTCAACCACCACTTCTCTCTCCCGCACAAATTCTTCGTCTTCAATACTGGCGTGCAGGAGAATATCGGCAAAGTAGGGCAAGGTTTCCGGGAGATATTGCGCTGCGGTGGTGATGAAAAAATGGGCATAATCGTGGCTGGTAGCGGCATTGGTGACTCCACCGCGATTCTCAATTTCGCGATCGAATTCCCCTGGGGCAACGCGCTTGCTCCCTTTAAAGATCATGTGTTCTAAAAAATGTGCCATTCCGTACCAGGGATCGGGTTCCACACTGACTCCCGCTTTCACCCAGACATCTACCATAACAACGGAGGTGTTTGGGAGATGTTGATGAATAACGGTCAGGCCATTATTCAACCGGAAGGTCTTAGCGGGAAATTGAACCGGAAATTGAATAGTATCGCGTTGTTGAGATAGCTGTTGCAAGGTTAAGCGCTTAACGATTTGTTAATCTATACCATTCTAGCTCTTAGGAAAATCTTAAATTGATCGTTTTGATACAAAATGCTGGATTTTTTAGGATAGAGGAACATAAAATAGATAATAAGATGGTAAAATGTAGAAAACGAAAACATAGAATAGGAAATTCTAATTCTTCATTACTGATTTTTCGCCCTCTTAGCATTATGCAACAAACAAGAGAAAAAATAATAGATAAATCTTCTTTATTACGTCTTTGGACAGTGGAGGAATACCACTACATGGCTGAAGTGGGAATATTAGGAATAGATGAATCTGTAGAATTAGTCGCCGGACAGATTATTAAAAAAATGAGTCCTCAAAAAACACCCCATGCGACAGCATTGACTTTAACGCGATTGTTGTTGGAGGAAAGATTAGGAAAACAGGTTTTAGTCAGGACACAATTACCCATAACTTTGAGCAATTATTCTGAACCAGAACCCGATGTTGCTGTTGTAATGCCTGATGTTTTACGTTATCTGGAACATCATCCCTGCGTCAGTGAAATTTATTTAATCATCGAAATTGCCGATACAACAAGCAAAACAGATCGGGAAATTAAGACGCGGGAATATGGAAAGGTTGGCATTAAAGATTACTGGGTTTTGGATATTAATAAGCGTTGTTTACATATTTTCCAAGACCCAACCTCCCACGGATATCAAAATGAGATAATACTTGAGGAAGACGGACAAATTTCGCCATTACAATTTCCCGATTTGAGCATTACTGTCCGAGATTTGTTACCTCCAGTTATTGTCGAGTAACATTTGATTATAATTCAATTTTAAGCAACAGCATTAACCGTCGAATTCGCAGTTAAGCGCCCATCTTCCATTTTAACAATGCGATCGGCAACATCTAAAATGCGATTATCGTGGGTAACAAGGAGAATTGTACAGCCTTGTTCTCGTGCCAACTTTTGCATCAATGTCACCACATCTCGACCGGATTTACTATCAAGAGCGGCGGTGGGTTCATCGGCGAGTACAATAGCAGGATGGGCGACTAATGCCCGCGCGATCGCGACTCGTTGTTTCTGTCCTCCAGAAAGATTATCGGGGTATTTTTCTATATATTCCCCTAAACCCACTTCTTCTAATATACTTGTTGCTTTTTGGCGCATCTGCGATCGCGTCAATGTTCCGTGTACTTCTAATCCCATTTGTACATTTTGCAGGGCGCTTAAACTCTGGTGTAAATTATGTGCTTGGAAAATATAACCATTATGACGACGCGCTTGTACTAACTGTTCTTGACTTGCCCCACATAGTTCGCTTCCTAACATTTTTAGGCTTCCCGACTGGGCAGAACGCAAACCGCTAACAAGGGTTAAAAGCGTTGTTTTTCCCGATCCTGAAGGACCCATCATAATGACAATTTCTCCAGCATAAATCTCCAAATTAATGCCAAAGAGAACTTGTTTTCGGAGTTGTCCTTGACCAAAGTAATGATCGAGATTTTCAACGGCAATAACGGGTGTTTTATTCATCATGGAAGATAAGCAAATAACAATTAAAAAATATCAGCAGGATCTGCCGCTTGTAATCTTCGGGTGGCGATCGCGCCAGAAATACCACACATAACAATCGTTAAAATTAACACGCCAATGGCTCGGGTTGTCGTCATAAGCATCGGTAAAGCTGTTGCTTTTTGCGCTAAGGCATATAAACCAATTGAGATTCCCAGCCCCGGAAAAAAGCCCAAAGCAGCTAAAATAATTGCCTCTTCAAATACCACCCCGAGTAAATAAGAGTTGCGATAACCCATTGCTTTAAAGGTGGCATATTCTGCTATATGTGCATTAACATCTGTCGAGAGAATTTGATAAACAATCACCACTCCCACCACAAATCCGATCGCGGCACCAAAGCCAAAAACAACGCCAATAGGACGATTGGTCGCCCAATAAGTTTTCTCGTTGTTAATAAACTCCTCAATAGTTAGGGTTTTTACATCGTCAGGTAAATGAGCATCAAGCATCGCTCTCACTTGCACCGGATCGCTCCCGGGTTCGATCTTTAATAAGCCCAAACTCACTGTCCCAGGCTGTCGTTTTGGCATTAAGCGCAAAAAGTTCTGATCGCTGGTAATAATCACCGCATCTGCTGCAAAAGAAGCCCCCATGCTAAATAGTCCGCCAATAGAGACGGTGCGGCGTTCGATTTCTGCAGTCACGGTTTCGCCCAGTTCTGTTTTGGCGATCGCCTCCTCATATTCTCCTCGGGCAGCGCGATCGAATAATACTGTATCTGGGAGTTTAATCTCATTTAATTTTTGCGTAATTTCCGGCAGGGCAAAAGCAGAGCGATCGGGGTTCATGCCGATAACCATCACTGAAGTTTTTTGCTGGGTTTGGGGGTTTTTCCACTGCACGGAGTTCACATAAAGAACGTCTGCGGATTCAATGCCTGGAATATCAAGGGCTTGATACAAACGCCGTCGAGGAAAGGTGGATAATTCTCCCCAATTCAGCGCTTGGGTATTCATAATGACGATATCTGCTTGTAAGTTTTCATGGAGTAAGGTATTGCTACTCAGTAGGGCATTCAAAAAGCCGAACTGCATGAAAATGAGGATATCTGCAAAGGCAATACCCGACATGGCCGTAAGTAAGCGAGTCAGATCGTGCTTGAGTTGCAACCATCCTAAAGGCGTGCGATGGGTTAAGGCTGTAAAAAGTTTTTTCATAGTTCGATCGCCACCGTGACTTGTAAATTGGTTAATCCGAGAACTTTTTCCCTGGAGGTTTCATCAAGTTTAACTCTCACTTCAATAACCCTTGCATCGATATTAGCAGAGGGATCGGCATTAATTACATCTTGGCGCAAGACTTGCAGGCCAATGTGTTCGACGGTTCCGCGTAATTCTTCAGGTACAGCATTACTGGTGACGATCGCAGGTTGACCCGTTCTGATTTTGCTAATATCACTCTCGTAAATTTCCGCGATCGCATACATCTCTCGGGTTTGTCCGATCTCGGCAATGCCTTCACTGGCAATAATTTCGCCGGGTCGGGTATGAATTTTGAGAATTTGTCCGGCTTGGGGGGATCGCACAAAAGCGCGATCTAAGTCGGTTTGAGCGCGATCGACGGCGGCTCGGGCGGCGTTAAGTTCGGCGGTAGCAAATTCCACATCTACTGGACGCACTTCAGTGATACGATCTAAGGTTGCTCTTGCTTCTCGTAATTGTTCCTGTTGGGAGGATGCCACGCGATCGCGTTCTGCCTTGGCTTCCTCTAGCTGCCATTGCAGGCGATCGAAGGTTAAGCGCTTGCTATCTCGATTGCTGGCGGAAATAGCCCCCTCGTTGTATAGGCTTTGATAGCGATCGTATTCAACTTTGGCATTATTTAACTCAGCCTGCAAGCGAGAGATGGCGGCTTCTCGTGCCTCCAGTTGGGTGCGGCGATCCCCTTGAATGCGAGAAATAGTAGCGCGTTGTGCCTCGATCGCCCCTTGTTGCGCTCCCGCTTGGATGCGATTAAGATTGGCTTGGGACACTCTTACTTTTTCTCTCGCTTCATTTAAAAGAGCTTCTAGGCGATCGCGACTATCCAAAATGGCGATGGTTTCCCCCTTTCTCACCCAACTCCCTTCCTCAACCAATAATCTCTCAATTCGATTACTCTCTGCTGAGGAGGGAGAAGATAGGCGTACTACTTCCCCGCGCGGTTCTAGTCGTCCCAGTCCCGTCACGGTTACAATTTCTGGCAAGGCTACGGCAGGGGCTTCGATCGCCGGTTGAAATAAGTTCATTCTGGAGGTAATGAATACTCCTCCTCCGGCACTCAAAAGCGCCGTCAAAACCACAATACCCAAGGCTTTGAAGGATCGGGGACGATCTGCTGTTCCATTATGAAGCACTTGTGCCTCCCTCTACTGAATAGTTGACCCAATTCCCTTATAATAAAACTAAACGGTTTCGTTTTATCTGTTTTAAGATTAAACCACTCAGCCCAATAAAGTCAAGAGATGTCCCCCAAAGAAACCAACTCCCCAGGTCGCCAAAAGTCCACAGAGAAAGCCACAGCCATCCTAGAAGGCGCAATGACCGAGTTTTTGACCCACGGCTATGCCGCGACGAATATGGACGGTGTAGCGGCGACGGCGGGAGTTTCCAAAGCAACAGTTTATCGCTATTTTCAGGATAAAGAGAGCTTATTTGTTGCCTTAGTGAAACGATTGGCAGAAGAAAAATATCGTACTGTTTTTAATCCCTTCAATGATAAAATATTACAACAAGAACCCAAAGTATTTTTGCATCTCCTCGCTACTAAAGTATTAGAAAACGCCGGGCAAGATCAGCAAATGCAAGCCTTTTTACGAACGATCATTGCCGAGTCTGGGAGATTTCCAGAATTGTCCCATCCTTATATCGAAAATTTAGCTAAACCTATCTTAGAAACCTTGAGTCAATATTTTGCTTCCCATGCTGAATTTGCGGGGAAAGATGCAGAAGTTTTAGCGCGATCTTTTATCGGGGCAATTATTTATTTTGTCCTACTACAAGAAGTTTTAGGAGGGAAAACTATCTTACCTATGGAACGCGATCGCTTTGTAGAGGGTTTGGTGAATTTGTTTGTCTGAGTTTTAGGAAAAAGAGTCGGCATCTATTCCTAATTCTTTGTAAATTTGCAACTTTGAGATGCACCCTACTCAACTCATAACAAATACTCAACTTTCTCCTAAAATACGCTTGCGACGCTTACGGGCAATTTCTTGCAAGTCTGTAGTGCGATCGGTTTCATCGACAATTTCTCCCGTTAAAACTTCGAGGACATCTTCAAGAGTGACCACCCCTGAAACGCCGCCATATTCATCAGCAACCACAAATAGATGTTCGTGTTTTTTCTGAAATTCTTGTAATAATTTATCGGATTTCATGGTTTCAGCAACAAAGAAAGCCTTGCGAGTTAAACTGGCGATCGATCTCTCTTTTTTGCCTTCTAAAAGTGCAACTAATAATTCATTTTTTAAGGCTAAACCAACAACTTCATCAATTGTTTCATTAATCACAACAATACGACTGTGCTGCGATCGCACAATATCATCTTTAGCTTCTTCTAAGGTTGAATTTCCTCGCAAATAAGTCATCACTGTTCGCGGGGTCATAATTTCGTGAGCCAGAAGATCGTTTAAGCGAAAAACGCGCTGGATCATGTCTGCTTCGTCGTCCTCAATAATGCCTTCTTGATGTCCTATTCTCGCTAAAAACTTAATTTCTGCCTCATTAGTTGTTGGTTTCTTTTTACCTTGCAGAAAAGGCGAAGTTGCCCGTTCGATAAACCAGACGAGAGGTGCTAGAATAAAAACTAATCCTGTTACTGGAATAGCAACCCATAGCGCGATCAGGAAAGCATTACGCTCTCCTACCGTTTTAGGAATAATTTCCCCAAACATGATAATGAGTAAGGTTAAAAAAGCAGAAAATATTCCCAGCCAAGCATCACCAAAAACCGTTGTAGCAATACTACCAATCAAAATACTTCCGACAATATTAAAAATATTGTTGAGAATAACAATAGTCGCAATTGAACGATGCACACGAGTGCGAATAGCAAAAAGTGCCAATTCCGATCGCTTTTTTGACTGTCCGAGTTGTCGAACTTTAATCGGGGAAACAGATAGAATTGCAGTTTCTGTCAAAGAGCAAAATGCTGAACCAATCAGGACAATAATAACAACGAGTATTAAGGCAATCATAAAGTTATGAGAACTTGGTAAAGATTAATTAAAATGCTTAAGTTTAAACTTTGAAGTTGATTATGTCTCAAAAAACGATACCGCAAAAAACTTTCGATCGCCTGTCCCCTTTTATTCAAGAATATATTTACAATCAGGGTTGGCAACAATTGCGGGATGTACAAATTGCTGCCTGTCAGATTATTTTTGAAACGAATGCTCATCTCTTGCTTGCTACTGGCACAGCATCGGGTAAAACCGAAGCCGCATTTTTACCAATTCTAACGCTTCTTGACGAAGAGCCTCCAAAAACAATTGGAGTTCTTTACATTAGTCCCATTAAAGCCCTCATTAACGATCAATTTGAACGTCTGAACGATCTTCTAGTGCAAAGTCATACCCGCGTTTTTGCTTGGCATGGGGATATACCATCAAGTCGCAAGCGAAAACTCCTTGCATCTCCTTCTGGTATTCTGCAAATTACACCGGAGTCTCTGGAAAGTTTATTAATCAATCATTATTCTACAATTTCTCGACTCTTTGGCGATTTGCGTTTCGTCGTTATTGATGAAATTCATTCTTTTATGGATTCAGAAAGAGGCTATCAAATTTTATGCCAACTTGTTCGCCTTTCTCGCATTATTAATAAAGTTCCTCGTCGTATTGGCTTATCTGCCACCTTGGGAGATTATAAAATAGCCAAAAGATGGTTACAAATGGGAACAAATTTAGCCGCGATCGCCCCTGAAATTGCAGATGATTCTCGCAAGGTTCGTTTAGCGGTAGAACACTTTCCTCTCGCTTCTGAAATTGAACCCACAGATCCTTATTATCGCTATCTATTTGAGATTACAAAAAACAGCAAATCCTTGATTTTTGCCAATAGTCGTACCGATACTGAATCTGTTATTGCTAACTTGCGATCTTTAGCGCGATCGCAGAATGCACCGGATATTTACCACGTTCATCACGGCAGTATTTCCGCTTCCCTACGAGAAGATGCAGAAACGGCGATGCGATCGGATACTTATGCGGTAACTGCGGCAACTTTAACGTTAGAATTAGGCATCGATCTCGGTCAACTGGAACGAGTTATCCAATTAAATTCGCCTCTATCTGTTTCCAGTTTCTTACAAAGATTGGGACGCACGGGACGGCGAGAAATGCCCGCCGATATGCGCTTTATTTGTTCGGAAAAAGAACAATTGGGGGATGAATTTTTACCAGATTTAATTCCTTGGCAACTGTTACAAACTATCGCAATTATTCAACTTTATCTCGAAGATCGCTGGCTCGAACCCATTCAATTGCCAAAATACTCTTATAGTTTATTATATCATCAAACTCTGAGTATTTTAGCTTCTTGTGGAGAGCGATCGCATCAAGAACTTGCTAATAAAGTGCTAAGTTTACCCGCTTTTCAGGATGTCTCCCCGAGAGATTTTCAACAACTTTTAAATTACTGGGAAAATTTAGAACATCTTGAAGTCACAGAAAATAACACTTTAATTTTAGGATTAATCGGCGAAAAAATCGTGCGTAACTTTCAATTTTATGCAGTTTTTGATGCACCGATGGAATACGTTGTCCGAGGAGAAGCAGGAGAAATTGGCAGTATTTTTACACCTCCTCCTCTTGGGAAACAATTTTCTCTGGCCGGGAGAACATGGCAAGTTATTGATGTCGATTATGGCAAAAGAAATATTTGGGTTAAACCTGTTTCTGGTATCGCTAATATTGCTTGGCGCGGTTGCGGTATGGGAAAAATTCACACGAAAATATTGCAGAAAATGAGAACAATTTTATTTGCAGAACATGATTATCCTTATTTATTACCAGGTGCAAAAACAAGATTGACTGAAGCGCGAAATTTAGCGCGACGCTACGATCTCGATCGCGAAATTATTCATCCTCTCGATCGCAATCTTTATTGCATTTTTCCTTGGATGGGAACAAAAACTTTTAATACTTTGGAAAAATGGATATACTTTGTAATGGGGGACTTTATGAACCTAAAAATTAGGAAATCTTTATCTCCTTATTATTTACTATTGACATCAGGAGAGAAAACTGAGGCGATCGCGATTCAGGAAACAATTGTAAATTTATGTCAACAAAACTTGACCTCAGAAGATATTACTGCGTTTATCGATTCCCCTCAGCGACAAAAATATGATAAATTTATTCCTGATCATCTTTTACGAAAAGCCTTTGCTTGGGATTATTTAGATATAGTAGAATTGCAACAAATCGTTAAGACTTGGTAAAAGAGAAAAAATGACACAAACTATTTGGATAGCAAGACACGCAAACCGTTTTGATTTTGTTAACCCTGAGTGGTTTGAAACAGCAGAACATCGCTACGATCCCCCTTTATCAGAAGATGGATTCATACAAGCAAAAGAGTTAGGGAAACGCTTACAATTAGAGAAAATTGTGCATATTTTTGCCTCTCCCTTTCTTCGCACAGTACAAACAGCCAATGAAATCGCCTATTTTCTCGATTTACCGATTAAATTAGAAGCGGGACTGGGTGAGTGGTTAAATCCTGATTGGATGTCAAAAATGCCTGAGATATTATCTCGAGAAGAATTAGCACAACAATATCCTAGAATCGATCTGCGTTACCAATCTCGAGTCATTCCAGAATTTCCCGAAAATGAAGCAGAAGTTATGGACAGAACTGCTCGCACCGTGCAACAATTAGTCTCAGAATTCTCTGAGGATATTTTATTAGTTGGTCATGGTTCATCAGTATTAGGAACAATTCGAGGATTAGTACCGGAATGTCCTGATTTTAGAGTTCCTTTGTGTTGTTTATTTAAGGTTGTTAAAGATTCTGAAAAATGGATTGTGGAGTTAGAAGGAGATACTTCCCATTTAAGTCAAAGCGAAAGTAAAATTCGCTTTAATTAATGTTTCTAATTTTACCCCTTTAGCGCGATCGCCAATATTTATAATATACATTTAGGGTGTGGCGATCGCGAGTATAGTGTAGTTTAAGGCTACACTTAACCATATATCTTTTCTTTCTAGTCTTTCTAACCAATACCAGATAAATACTGCTTCGATCGAGAATTTTCTGATAGTAGTTCTTGCATCTCAGATTTTCCTAAATGGCGTAATTGTCGCGCTATTTGTAGATTAATTAGCGCGATCGCAATACTTTGACCAACAATAGATAATAAAGTTTTACCAGATTCTAGAACAAACAATTCTGGTAAAATAGAGATTATCGATAATGCAGGGATAGAGCATAAAACTGTTACCGTGGCGATCGCCACAACTACCCGATGTTTGAATTTTTGCAGTAATATCCATTGGACAAGACTGCTATAGAGTAAAATAATGCCACTACTTATCAACACGGAAATTATAAGCTGCAGACGATAATATTCACCGAAAGGCAAGATAAAAATTGTAATGAGGAAAATCGTAGAAGTCAAAAGCAAATTTAACGCGATCGCCAGAGTTGCGGGGCTTTCTTCTCCCCAAATTAAATCCCAAAGTAAATTTTTCTTGGTTTTTTGATGATGATAGCGCGACCAATTTTGTAGAGTTTTGCGATGGGGACTCAAAGCACCCATTAATCCACAGAATAGACAGAATTGGAGAATTAAAATAGCTGAAAAATTTTCAAACAAATACTTCAACCCATTCTCCCTATCTATAGGGTTTGGGATAGAAAATCCAATCAAAATGACAATAATGCTACCACTCAACCAGTAACTCTGTGTTTTACTTAAAGGAGAAATACTGCGATTGTGGAAGCGGCGATCGAGTCCATGCCATAACCAAGATATCACCAAACTGTAGCTAATCAAAGTAAACAGACAAGCCGTTATTGGATTACTCCAAAAAGACACACCAAACCAAGTTAAATTTGAGAAATAGTTGTTACTTAAACCATCAAAAAGACTGAAAGAATAGGGTGTTTGATTGACTAAATAAGGCAGGATATAGCCTGGATAAAATAAAGCAAACCAATTGAAAGCACTAATGGGTAAAGGCTTCGTATCATATAAGAATTTTAGAGCAAAGATGAACGAAAAGCCAAACATCAAAATACTTCCTAAAAATGCAGGGGAGTATTTTATCTCACCTTGAACCAAAGCAAGTAGTAAAGCGGCGCTATAAAACAAGAAACAATTAACAGCAACAATACTATAAAAAACCAAGATAAGATGTATAGGTATTCCTGTATAAATTCCTAAGCCAAAATGCAAGGGAAACACAAAGAAAAATGCCAAATAAACCAAGATGGGAACACCAATAAGTTTACCCAGTAAAATACTTTTGCTGGTTTGAGGACTCAAGCGGACAAAGTTAAGAGTTCCTTGTTTTTCTTCTCGATATAAGTCCTCAATCAGTAAATAGCTTCCCACGACCAATAAGCTAATTATGCCAACAATACTTAAGGTAATAAACAGGTACAAAGCACTGACATGAAAATCAGAATTACTTTCAAGATGTAGATAGAATAATAAAATTTGCGCGATGGCAGAAATCCCTATAGAAATGATGATGTTCTTCGGTGTCAATCGGCCTTTTAATTCTCGTAAGAGTTGCGGATTCCAATCCCCAATTTTGTCAAGTAGTGTATCTATCATTGTTACTATTTTGGTAAGGAAACTGATTAATATGGGTTTATCTTCTATCTTACCCGATCCTTTTACAATCGGTAAGAATGGAGATTGCAAAAGGGTAGCAGGTCAAAGCTGCTGAACAAAAGAACTACTTGAATCTACTGTTAAACAGATTGACCGACGACTCAAAATTTCTGGTACCCAGTGGAATTCTGAGATGGAAATCTGTTATCATAGAAGATTGGTATATTATTTTAGCGATCGCACCTATGCTCAGAGCCGGAATTGTCGGATTGCCCAATGTAGGCAAATCAACTCTATTTAATGCCCTCGTTGCCAATGCTAAGGCAGATGCGGCAAATTTTCCCTTTTGTACCATTGAACCCAATGTAGGGGTTGTCGCGGTTCCAGATGAGCGTTTAAAGGTTTTGGCAAAACTTTCTAAGTCGAAACAAATTGTACCGACTCGCATGGAGTTTGTCGATATTGCTGGGTTGGTGAAAGGGGCTAGTAAAGGGGAAGGTTTGGGTAATCAATTTTTAGCCAATATTCGCGAAGTTGACGCGATCGTTCATGTGGTACGCTGTTTTGAGAATGAAGATATTATTCACATTGCGGGTTCTGTGGATCCGGTGCGAGATATTGAAACTATTGATTTAGAATTGGCATTATCAGATTTATCACAGGTTGAAAAACGCATCGATCGCGTGAGAAAACAAGCAAAGACGAATAAAGATGCGAAGGAAGAATTAACGATTTTAGAAAAGTTACAAACTGCCCTCGATGCTGGCAAAATGGCGCGTCAAATCGGGTTAACTGAGGAGGAATGCGAACTGATTAAACAATTGGGTTTATTAACATTAAAACCGATTATTTATGCCACCAATGTTTCGGAGGATGACTTGGCTACGGGTAACGATTGGGTTAAAGAAGTTGAGCAGGTAGCGGCAAAAGAAAATGCTAAGGTAGTCGTTGTTTCGGCTCAAGTTGAATCGGAATTAGTTGAGTTATCTGAAGAAGAAAGCAAGGATTTTTTGGAGGCTTTGGGAGTTGAAGAAGGAGGTTTAAAGTCTTTAATTCAAGCCACTTACGATCTGTTAGGCTTGCGGACCTATTTAACGACGGGAGAACAAGAAACTCGCGCTTGGACTATTATTGCTGGCATGACGGCACCCCAAGCAGCCGGAGTTATTCACACGGATTTTGAACGGGGTTTTATTCGGGCTGAAACGGTTAGTTATCACGATCTTGTTACTTTTGGTTCGATGAATGCAGCCAAGGAAAAAGGATTGGTTCGCAGTGAAGGAAAAGAGTATATTGTTAAAGAAGGAGATGTATTATTGTTCCGATTTAATGTTTAGTTTTAGAACTCTAGGGAGTTTGTCGTGCGGGTAATCTTGCCCACTTGCTGTGTTTTTTTAACTGAGATGCACCCTAAATTTGGAGAATAGCGATGGTACAAACACTCATTAAAAAGATAAGTATAGAGGAGTTTCTCAAACTTCCTGAAACTCGACCTGCCAGTGAATATATTAATGGTCAAATTTTGCAAAAACCGATGCCTCAAGGAAAGCATAGTAAAATTCAAGCGAAGTTAGTCACAACAATTAATCAATTCGTAGAAGAATCAGAAATTGCTCAAGCCTTTCCTGAATTGCGATGTGTTTTTGGAGGACGTGCGATCGTGCCAGATGTAACGGTTTTTGCTTGGGATAAAATACCGGTCGATGAAAATGATGAGATTGCCAATATTTTTAATGATATACCGGATTTGATCGTAGAAGTCCTTTCTCCAGACCAAAGCCAAACTAAAGTTACAGGAAAAATTTTACACGCTCTCAATTATGGCAGTCAAATGGGATGGTTAATCGATCCTTCTGCACATTCCATTTTAATTTATCCTCCACAACAGCAACCCCAACTATTAGATGAAGAGGAGCAAATTTTACCGGTTCCAGAATTAATTCAGGATTTAAAATTAACTGTGGGAGATGTATTTGGATGGTTGAAAAAATCAAAGAAAAAGTAAAGAAAACGGGTGCATCTCAAAGTTGCAAGTTTACAACATCGACTATAATTCGCCCGGTTATTTGTCCTTGCAGAATCTTGGTAATATATTCGGGAAGTTGAGAAAGCCCGATCGCGGTAGCCATTTCTGCTAATCCTTCTGGTTTCCATTCTGAGGCCAGTTTTTCCCATATCAATAAACGCAGAGATAGGGGACATTGCACTGAATCGATGCCAATTAAACTCACACCTCGTAAAATAAAAGGATAAATAGTTGTCGTAATGCGATCGCCAGCGACTAAACCGCAAGTGGTGACAATTCCTCCATATTGCAAGGATTTGGCGATCGTACCTAAAATGTTTCCTCCGACAGTATCGATCGCACCAGCCCAACGTGCTTTTAATAAGGCTTTATCTGTCCCTGGAATGGGGAAATTTGCGCGTGATTCCTCGGTTTCCTCTGGCTGAAAGGGCATCTTTATAATTTAATGAAGAATAATGCACTCGAATCAAAATATCCCCATCGGGAAGTGCGCTGAAATCTTGTTCGACAACGTTACCAATAAATTGATTATCTTCAGATTTTGTAACGATAAAACCTTTAAATTTACTTTTCATTATAAGCAGAATATACGCCTTGTACGTTATACCAGTTGAGGAAAATTCGAGCAACTTCTAACGCCAATTGAGGCTTACCGCGATCGATAAGCCATTGTAAAAAGGGAGCCAATGTTTTTTCATTTAGCAATCCTCCTAAAGAAAGAATTCCCCATAAAATTCGATGAATCCATGTCATTTGGATCATCATTCGGACTTCCCAAGTTGGATGTTTTTCATAGAATAAAACTCCCATGCGTCCCCGTTGAATTTCTCGATCGATCAGGCTAGGAATTTGTTTTAAACTAAAAGCAGGATGCCAATGATAACCGACGGCTTCGGGACATTTAAGCAACTTTAAACCTAATTTTTTCAAACGTACTCCTAATTCTAAATCTTCCCAACCGTAGAGTTGAAATCGAGTGTCAAATAAACCTGCTTCAAGTAGCCATTTTTTGGCGATCGCCACATTTCCCGTCGCAAAATAAGCCGCAGAAAAATCAGTAATTTTATAGGGTTCTGAAGTCGGATTTGTGAAATTGCAAGTATTAATCACCCAACCATAAGTAAAAATGCGATCGCTATTATATTCTTTTTCTCCTTGTAATAGGCGATCGGCATGAGATTGTAAGAATTTTTCCGTAACTACTAGATCGCTATCAATAAAAATAATTATATCACCTCGAGAGACTTCTACCCCTAAATTACGGGCTGCTGCGGGACCCTGATGATTTTGGGAACGAGTTATAACATGAGGAAATTCTGTTTTTTCTGCTTGCAACCAATCTAATGTTCCATCCGTTGAACCATCATCAACAACTATAATTTCATAACCTTCAATTATACCATTAAACCTCAAGTCTTGAGACTCTAATGCCCTTAAGCACTTTGCTAAAATTGGTTGGCGATTATAAGTCGGAATAACAATACTTAGAAACATAATTCGTTATTGTTTATTATCAACATTTTTTCCTAATAACCAGTATGTTACCATTTCTCCCTTGCCTTTAATTTCGACCAATCCTCTTTTTTCCAGCAGATAAAGATCTTTGAGTTTTTCATAAACAATTTCGGTTACTTGAATTTTACCAGGTTCTCCTGTAGACTCCATGCGAGAGGCTACATTAACAGTATCGCCCCAAAGATCGTAAGAAAATTTGCTCGTTCCTAAAACTCCAGCAACCACCGATCCTAGATGAATGCCGATGCGAATCTCAAATTGGCGATCGCGTTTTCCCTCAAACTCTGTTAAGGATAAGTGAAAGTTTTTAATTTTTTCCAGCATTGCTAAGGCAGCATCGGCGATCGCTTCCACATGATTTTCTCGCACAACGGGGAGTCCTCCCGCTAACATATAAGCATCTCCTACTGTTTTGATCTTCTCGACTCCTAATTCTAACGCTAATTTATCGAAAGCGGAAAAGATTTGATTGAGAAAACTTACCAATTCCAAAGGTTTAACCAGAGTAGATAATTGAGTAAATCCGACAATATCAGCAAATAAAATTGTTGCTTCATCAAACTGTTCAGCAATAGATTCTGGTGCCTGTTTGAGACGTTTAGCAATCTTTTGTGGGAGAATATTTAAAAGCAAAGTCTCGGATTTTTGCTGCTCTATTTGTAAGGCTTTCACGGCTTCCCGACGTTGATTTTCAATTTGATCTGCCGCGATCGCTTTCCCTAAACTTTGCGCCATTAATTCAATAATTTCTTTTTCTTGTACCTCAAATTTTTGGACGCGAATTTCCTGGGAAGAAAAATTCAGGGTTCCGTAAATTTTGCCATTGACCCAAATTGGCGTACCGAGATAAGATTGCAAAGTATAATTTGTATAATAAGGATGATCGACTAATTCAGGAATTTGACTAATATTATCATAAGCGCTAGTTGACTTACTTTTAACGGTTGCGATACAAAAAGTATCTTTTAAAGCAAATTCTCGATCTTGCTGAAGAAAATCCCAAGGCGATCGCGCGGCTTTAATAGTATAAATATCTCCTTCAATCTTACTGATAACACCCGTTGGAAATCCGAGAATTTTACACCCCGTCGCGAGATAATCTGCAAATTGTGCGGTAAAATCTTGATACTCCGTTGTATCCAAACGATGTAACGCTTTGAGATTATTGCTAAAGGCTTCTAAAACCTCTGACTTGCGGGCAATTTCATTTTTAGCTTCTTTGAGGGCAATATGATTTTGTACGCGGATTAATACTTCTTCCAAATGAAAAGGTTTAGTAATATAATCCACTCCCCCAACGGTAAAGGCTTTAATTTTATCCAAAACATCATCTAAAGCACTTAAAAAAATCACAGGAATGTCTCGCGTCCTCTCATCCTCCTTCAAGTGCGTACAAACTTCATAGCCATTCATTTGCGGCATATTAATATCCAATAAAACTAAATCAGGAGGCTTGGCTTGTGCCGCTTTAATAGCCATTTGTCCATTCATTACGCTGCGAACTTTATATCCTTTTCCCCCTAGCATGGTAGACAGCAAACGGAGATTAGCAGGTGTATCATCAACAATCAACAAATTGTTGGCTTTTTCTGTAACGGAATCCATTTTTAGTTTCTCTCTATATTATATTTGTAAATAAGGTAAATCGTTCTTCTACTTATTTCGTTGAGGAAACAACTAAATCCGGCAATTCTCCAAATCCACCATATTTATTATATATTCCTAATCTGGCTTTAGGAAATTGTTTTCTTCGTTACCATTATCTTTTTGGTATATTTAAGAGCGTATAATCAAACGAGGGCGTATTCCATAGTTACGATAGTACCAATAATCTTTCAGGATTTGCGCGTGATCGAAACAGAGATTTGTAGGAATTTCCCATTGAGAGAAAAGGGCTAGGTTTTTGGCATCGTCTGCTGCTTTGGGTTCTCCCGTTGCTGTGGCTAAAAAGACAACACTTATAGTATGTTTGCGGGGATCGCGATCGGGGTGGGAATAAACGTAAAATTGTTCGAGAAGTTCCACCTCGAGGCTAATTTCCTCTTTGGCTTCTCGAAAGGCTGCTGTTTCCATCGTTTCCCCATAGTCTACAAAACCTCCAGGAATAGCCCAACCATAAGGAGGGTTTTGCCGTTCAATGAGAATAATGGGGCGATCGCGGCGATCGGTTAATTCGATAATGATATCAACTGTCGGGATGGGATTGCGATAAGTCATGGATTAAATTTAATAATCTGAGAGGATTCGCTACCATAAGATTGTGTTGCGAGTTTAAGGATCGATCTAGATATCTCTCTTGATGTCTATCTTGAAATCTTCAACTTCAACGCCCAAACCTCAATCGTAATGTTGTTGGCAACTCTCGTCAATCCTTCTACCCAGAAGACAATTTATTCAGGTTCGGTTTTTGTTGAATTTCAAAGAATTATATGACTAATCCAGCGACTACAAACTCTGCTGCCTTGGAAACCCTCACTAACCGAGAAACTCAAGACCAAGTTGATTTTCTTTCTTTTTCTCCCGATCTTCCGACTCGCTTAACTGTGATTGGTTCGGGGGCGTGGGGAACGGCTCTCGCTAAAGTATCAGAACGCAGCAATCACCGCGTGCGGTTGTGGTCCCGCAGTAGTTCCGAACCTTTGGACAAGGCGATCGCCGGGGCGAAAGTCATTCTGTCAGCCGTCTCGATGAAAGGAGTGCGATCGGTAGTCGAACAGTTGCAAAAATTAGAAATTCCCGAGGATATTATCTTTGTTACCTCCACCAAAGGCTTAGATCCTCTGACTACTTGTACTCCCTCACAAATATGGCAAGAAGCCTTTCCCAATCATCCCATTGTTGTCTTATCGGGGCCGAATCTTTCTAAGGAAATTATGAAAGAATTGCCGGCTGCAACGGTTGTAGCCAGCCAAAACGAACAAGCGGCAGAAATCGTGCAAGAATTGTTTTCCTGTGATAGTTTTCGAGTTTATGTGAATGGCGACCCCATTGGCACAGAATTGGGAGGAACTTTAAAAAATGTCATGGCGATCGCCTCGGGAGTCTGCGATGGACTGCAATTAGGAACCAATGCCAAAGCTGCTTTACTAACGCGGGCTTTACCGGAAATGATTCGCGTAGGGGCGCATTTGGGTGCCGATCCCGAAACATTTTTCGGGTTATCGGGTTTGGGCGATTTACTCGCAACTTGCGATAGTCCTCTTTCCCGGAACTATCAGGTAGGTTACGGCCTTTCTCAAGGTAAAACTTTAGAGGAAATTTTAGAAAATTTGGTGGGTACCGCAGAGGGGGTTAATACGACTAATGTTTTGATGAAACTTGCCGATCGCGAAGGCATTCCTGTTCCCATTTCTCGTCAAGTTCATCGTCTTCTACGGGGTCGCATTACCCCTCAAGAAGCGGTTCAAGCCTTGATGGAACGCGAATTAAAATCTGAATTCTGCGATTTAGATTTATGACGGAGAGAAAGGACTAAACGCGAAATTTTAGCAGGGAATATTCTTGGGTTTGCGGGACTGATTATTGGCTATTGCCGCGATCGTGTGCAAACCCTTTTTTCTCACTGGTTTACTTCTCAGTTGTACCAATTAATTATTTATAAAGCTATAAGGTTATCATGATTAAAAAACTAACTCTAGAAAATTGGAAAAGTTTCCGAAAAGCCGATTTATATATCGATCCGATAACTGTTTTGATCGGTAAAAATGCCAGTGGAAAATCGAATATTATTGATGCTTTCGATTTTTTGAGTCGCATTGCTAGAAAGGAAACATTTGAAACTGCACTCAATGGTAACGGCAATACATCAGAAATTAGAGGCGGATCTGAATGGGCAACTCGAAAATCGGAACATGAATTTAGTTTGAAAGTTGTTATTGATGGAGACCAAGATTCCGATTATCTTTACAGTTTAACAATTGATACAAACAAAGGTTTATCTTTAAAACACGAGTCTATAAATTTGATTACAGAAAAAAGTAGAGAACATCTCGAACCAATTGAAATAAATTCTTTATTACCTGATGCAAGTTATTATGAAATTAGACAAGAACATCTCGAAACTTATGAAAGATTGTGGACAGAACAACCATCTTATCCACTATATGTAGAAAAAAAAGTTTTATGTTCTGGTTTTGATTCTCTCCAGAATGCTCAAGTTGCTCATGTAAAAACCTTCGATCGCTTGCGAAAGATTTTTGTTTTTAATCCGATTCCCTCTAAAATGAGAAACTATTCTAAACTTTCCCCAAACTTAGAACGGGATGCTTCAAATATAGCAGGTGTAATAGCAGCATTACCCGAATATCAAAAATTGAGTCTGGAAAATGAATTATGCCGTTATCTTGCTCAAATCCCTGAATTCAACATTCAAAAAGTATGGGTAGAAATTGTTGGATCGTGGGGTGAAGATGCCATATTGTACTGTGAGGAAACTTTGAATGAAAAGGCATCACCTCTTCAAATTTACCCAAGAGTAATGTCTGATGGAATCTTAAAATTTTTGGCGCTTTTAACAGCAATGCTCACTCTACCTGCACATAGTTTGGTTGTAATTGAAGAAGTAGAAAATGGTTTACATCCTTCTCGTGCCGGATTACTTCTAGAGATGTTACGAGATATTGGAAAAAAACGCCAGATTGATGTTTTATTAACTACTCATAATCCCGCATTACTCGATGAATTAATCCCAGATTTTCTGCCCTTTATTATGATTGTGTATCGCAATATGGAAACTGGAGAAAGTCAAATTATCCCTCTAGAAGATATGGATAATTTAGCTAAATTAATTTCTTCAGGATCGTTAGGCGAAATTGTTCGAGAAAGTTTATTAGAAAATAGCTTGCAAAGACTTTAGAGAGACAAAATGAAGCAAAAAATATTAATCATCGATACCTCAATTCTCTGTGAATGGCTGGAAATTCCGGGGAAACATTCAAAAGAGAGTGAATGGAATCAAGAAAGAATCGATCGCAAAATAGAAGAAGAAAAAAAAGCAGGTACGCAATTTCTGCTTCCATTCCTAGACGAAATTTTGAAGTCGAAATATTCACGCTAGATGACGGCTTATCAAAAATTTATGACTCCGAAAAAGTAATACAAACTCCACGACGCGATCGCGGGAAAAAGTTTTAGAACTAAAATCTCTTTTTTTAGTAAAGTTTATCCCAAAAGTAGGGCATCATCCGCTAAATTTTCTTGTTGTTGCTGCTGAAATAGATCGAGTAAATCGCCTACTTTTAAACCCGATCGCGCTTTATCTTGAATGTCAAAAATAATCTCTCCTTCGTGTAACATGAGAGTGCGAGTTCCCAACTCCAACGCTTGCCCCATACTATGAGTTACCATTAATGTTGTTAGGTTTCTTTCTGCCACAATTTGCTGGGTTAATTGTAGAATATAAGCGGCTGTTTTTGGGTCGAGGGCGGCGGTATGTTCGTCAAGTAAAAGAATTTGATGAGATGATAAAGTGGACATGAGTAAACTAACGGCTTGACGCTGACCTCCCGATAAGAGTCCCATGCGATCGCGCAATCTTTTCTCTAACCCCAGTCCCAAACTTGCCAATTTTTCCCGAAACATTTCTCGTAAGCGATGATTCAAAGCCGGTTGTAAGCGTCTTTCTTTACCTCGACGATAAGCTAATGCTAAATTCTCCTCTACGCTTAGATCGGGACAACTTCCTGCTAAAGGGTTTTGAAACACCCTTGCAACCCATTGCGATCGCCTTGCAGTTTGCCAGTGGGTGACATCGCGATCGCCAATTAAAACTCTCCCTTGTTGGGGAATAATATCCCCACTCAGTACATTTAATAAAGTTGATTTTCCTGCCCCATTACTGCCAATAACGGTGACAAATTGACCTTCTGGAATTGTTAAATCAATTGCTTTTAAGGCGATGGTTTCTAAAGGTGTATCGGGATTAAATTTAACTTGAATCTTTTCTAATTGAATCATTTTTCTATTTTGAGGATAACTTTTTGGGCAAAGATTTGGGGGAAATTAGGGCAATTCCCACTAAAATTGCTGTTACTAAATTTAAGTCTTGGGTTTGAAAACCGAGGAAATCTAAATTAAAGGCAAACGCAACAGCAATGCGATAGGAAATTGCTCCTAAAATTGCGCTAAATGTTGCCCATTGCACGCTAGAATTAGTAATCAATCTCTCGCCAATAATGACCGCAGCCAAGCCAAAAATAATCGTTCCTACCCCCATTGTCACATCCGCAAATCCATATAATTGAGCAAATAAAGCGCCTGCAAAAGCCACTAAAGCATTACTCATTGCTATGCCTAAAAGAATTAGGCGATCGGTATAAATTCCTTGGGCTTTTGCCATTGTTGAATTTGTTCCAGTTGCCCGCATTGCTAAACCTAATTCTGAGTTGAGAAAATAATCGAGGCAGAATTTAATTAATAATACTAAAATCAATAAAATAAGGGGTGTTGCAACCCAACTAGGCATAAAATTCAAGAGTTCTTCTAGAGGGGCGATCGCGGTAGACTGTCCCAATAAAGAAACATTGGGTTTGCCCATAATGCGTAAATTAATTGAGTAAAGCGCGATCGCCGTTAAAATACTGGCGAGAAGGTGCAGTATCTTAAACTGCACGTTGAGAAATGCCGTAATCAAACCCGCTATTCCTCCCGCAAAAATTGCCACTCCTGTCGCTAAATAAGGATCGATCCCATTAGCAATTAAAGTCGCAGCAACCGCACCTCCTAACGGAAAACTACCATCAACTGTTAAGTCGGGAAAGTCTAATACACGGAAAGATAAATATACGCCAATGCCCACTAAAGCGTAGAGCAAACCTAATTCAATTGCACCAAAAAACGCAATTATATTCATCTGAACTTTATAAATACTATAAACTGATTTGAATTTTAAATGATTTGAATTAAATTTCAGCGAATTTTTTTTTCTTGTGCCATGCTTAGAATACTAAACCCAAATCAATCCAGTATTTAGCAAGTATTGGAGCGATCGACTACAAACAAATTATTTTCTCAAAAAAAGAGAGAAATCCATGGAAAGGTATCTTAAAGTCTCCACCTCGTTTGCCGCAGTTTTATTGTTTAGTATTGGCGCGATGGCATTAACTTCTTCTCCGCTTCGGGCAGAAGAAAGTACCATTGAAATTGATGGCGCAATGCTAGACAGATGCGATGCAGAAGGAATAGGCGAATTAGCTTGTGCTTGTTGGTTTGATGCTATTATGACTGGAGAGGAACTCGATAGTATTACTGAGGAAGACGTAGACGAGCTTGCCTCTGAATATCAAGAGGAACTCGCTTACTGCATAGATGCTAACGGATAAACTCAACATAACCCAATAAACTCAACATAACCCAATAAACTCTAAATAAATCTTGCAAGTTAGATTCTGTAACTTGCAAGATTTTCTTTATTGTATCACCTTCTCTGCTCTAGATTTAACGCTTTCAGGAATTTCTACTCCCATTGCTTCTGCTGCTTTGAGATTGACAAATAATTGTAGTTTCTCTACAGATTGTACGGGAATATCCCCCGGTTTTTTACCTTCTAAGACTTCAAGAACAATTTTTCCTGTTTGTCTGCCCACATCATAATAGTTGAAACTCAGTGCCGCGATCGCACCTCGTTCGACGGAATCCGTATCTCCTGCATAAAGAGGAATTTTGTTCTCCGTCGCGACTTGAATTGCTGCCTCTAAAGCTGAAACAATAGTATTATCCGTGGGAACATAAATAACATCTACTTTCCCGATTAAACTCTGTGCTGCTGTGGCTACATTACTCGATTGTGCGGCAGTTGCTTCAACAATTTCTAAATTGCGAGATATTGCTTCTTTTTTTAACAATTCTACCAAGCTCACAGAATTGGATTCTCCGGCACTATAAAGTACACCAACGCGCTTTACTTCCGGTGTAATTTCCTTGATTAAATCCAATTGTTCGCCAATGGGAGAAAGATCCGTAACTCCTGTTACTAATTCTCCAGGTTTTTCCAGATTTTCCACCAACTTTGCTCCGATGGGATCGGTAACAGCAGTGAAAATAACAGGGATTTCTTTTGTTGCAGAAATGATAGCTTGTGCGGAAGGAGTCGCGATCGCCACAATAACATCAGGGCGATCGCCAACAAATTTACTGGCAATTTGTGCAGCAGTGCTAGGATTACCTTGAGCGCTTTCCCACTCCCATTTTAAGTTTTCTCCCTCCTTTAATCCTGCCTCTGCTAATTCATCTTTAACTCCCTCTCGGGTTGCATCAAGGGCAGGATGTTCGACAATTTGGGTAATAGCGACAAATTTCTCGGTTGTTTTACTTTCTGAAGATTTTGTATCCGTACTTTCTGGGGACTGTCCGCACCCCAAAAGCGTTGTTGCTAAAAGTGTGGTGATAAAGGCAGATTTTAAAGCTATTTTCATATATCACTCTTTTTTTCGCGAAAAGATAAAAGGCGATCGCGCATCAAGTCGGCGATCTAAATTTATATTACTCCAGTTTAAGCAACACAAAAAATTCCCCCCAAACACATAAAAAGTTTGCAGGGAAAAAATGTAGAATGTAATTAACGGTTTTAGAAACGATTGTTTCTGCGACCGCCGCCACCGCCGCCACCGCCAAAGCTGCCGCGACTACCACCACCATTTTCCTTGCGAGGACGCGCTTTGTTAACTTTGAGTTCGCGACCCATCCATTCTGCCTCATCAAGGGCTTCAATGGCTTTGTCTTCTTCCGCTTCCGATCCCATTTCTACAAAAGCAAAGCCCCGAGGACGAGAAGTTTCTCGGTCGGTGGGAATATGGACGCGCTGAACAGTTCCATATTCAGTGAAAACTGAAGTGAGATCCTCTTGAGTGACCTCATAGGCAAGATTGCCTACATAAATCGACATGACCTGTGTTGTCCTTTGTTTAGAATGTTATTCACAATTATGAAGTGAGCCAAGATTTCGGAGAGAAGCCTGTCAATACTAGATCGAAAAACCGTCAATACTGAAACAAAAGTCTATCACCGCTCTTTATTCTCGATCGCCATCTTAACACTTTATCTTGAAAATTGGTATCCTAATTCCACAAAAGTACATAATATCGTGAATAGTTTGTTTCACCTTACTTTGGACAGTTAACTTGCCGATCGCAGCAGTAAAATTCCTCCGACGGTTAAACCAACAATATTTGCTAACCAAGCCGCGACAAGGGGAGAAAGCGAACCCAAAACCCCCATTTGTCCCGTGACTGTAAAGAGGGTGTAATAGCAGAAAATAACAATCACGCTCAAACCAAAACTGGTAGATTTACTTGTATTGCGAGGCAGAACCCCCAAAGCCGCTCCCACCAAGCCAAATACCAAACAGGCAAAAGGTAGAGAAAATTTTTGTTGAATGCGAACTCTTAGCTTGCGAACCGCGCGATCGTCTCCAGCCTGTTGAAAAAATTTCATTTGCGATCGCGCTTGAGCAATGCTCAGTTCTGTATTATCCCGCACCCGAGAAGCTAAATCTAAAGGAGTTCGCGGTAATTGAATTTGTTGACGCTTAAAACGGAGAAAATTATCGATGGAGCCATCGGGGGACATGAAGTACATCACCCCATTGAAAAAGTCCCATTTATTTTCCCGAAAATTCCAAGTGGCAGCCTCGGAAGTTACAATTTGACTAACGTTACCTTCGGAGCGATCTAACACCGTCAATCCCTGCATTTCTTGGCCATCAAAGCGTTCTGCATAAAATAAACGTTTTAAAATCTTCTCGGGATTCCCAAAGTCATCTTTCACCGTCGCATATTCAGGATAAAAAATATTCTTATCTTGAAAGAGGGGTTTATCTTGATTGAGTGCTTTTTCCAGGGTAATTGCTGCTTGATAATTGGCAGAAGGGACGATCCAATCATTAAAAATAAATGTTACCCCAGTAATGACTAAACTTAGGGCCAGAGCGGGGACGACAATCCGATAAACACTGGCACCGACACTCCGCATGGCCACGATTTCGCTATCGCTTGATAACTGTCCGTAGGTCATCAAGGCCGCGAGGAGCATGGACATAGGAAAAGAATATAAAATAAATTGCGGGACACTAAAAAGAGCGACTTTAAAGGCGATGGAATTGGGTAAGCCATATTCTGTGACTCGCCGCACTAAATCAAAGAGAATTCCCACTGCAATACCCAAGGCGGAAAACATTCCCAACCCGAAGAAAAAGGGCGGTAAAATTGCGCCAACAATGTAGCGATCCATCACGGAAATATGAAGGAGTCGATAAAACGAAAACTTGGATTTGCCTGCGACCATTGTGTTTTAGAATTTTCTTGCAAATTACAGTTTAAACTGTTCTCCGAGATAATATTCTCGCACTAAACGATTGTCGTATAATTCCTCGGCTGTGCCGGCGGCTAAAATTTCTCCTTCTCGCATGATGTAGGCGCGATCGGTAATGGCTAGGGTTTCCCGCACGTTATGATCGGTGATTAAGATTCCCATATTACGATCGCGCAATCCGGCCACAAGGTTTTGAATTTCCGTCACGGCGATCGGATCGACTCCCGCAAAAGGTTCATCTAAAAGCAAAAATTTCGGTCCGTTGCGTCCCGTTGCTAAAGCGCGGGCAATTTCCGTGCGTCGTCTTTCTCCTCCCGATACTTGATTGCCTTTGGTGCGGGCAACTTTATGGAGACGAAACTCACTTAAAAGTTCTTGTAGGCGCTTGGGATGCTCTTCTGGGGGAACATTGCCTTGCTCGAGTACCAATTGAATATTTTCCCACACTGTCAAATCTCGAAAAATGCTGGCTTGTTGGGTGAGATAACCAATACCGAGATGCGATCGCTCATTGAGGGTTAGGCGAGTAATATTGCGATCCTCGAGCCAAACCGTCCCTTGTTTTGGTTTAACCAAGCCGACAGCAATATAAAATGTGGTTGTTTTGCCTGCGCCATTGGGTCCGAGCAAGCCAACAATTTCCCCTTGAGCAACACTAATATTAACGCGATTGACGACTAATCGCTTGCCATAAGCCTTATGTACGTTCTCTAATCGAATCATTTCAATTATCAATTATCAATTATCAATTTCCCATTAGCGATCGCCTTCCGGCATAATTTCTTCGACGGGAGGAGGAGGAAATAAGCTGTCCTCGGGAACAACTGCTTCTACGGGTTGATTGTCTCTCGGTGGGTTTAGAGGGGGTAACGAGGGCGCAATCGTCGCATTGTTGGACGTACTGCTGTAGGGTTCTTTGAAAGCAGGCTTAGGATTATAGGGAACTAATGCGGGTTCTTTAGCGGGAGAAGTGGGAGCATCGGGATCGGAAACGTAATAAATTGACTCAACTTGGCTATCGGCTCGAGGAGTCGCTACAACCCGCCCTTCTTCAACGTAATAGGTAATAACCTCTCCTCTCGTACTATTGCCTTCCTGGAGGACGTGAACGTTCCCTGTGAGGACGATTACCCCGTCATTGGTAAAATATTGTGCTTGAGCGGAAGTTGCTTGCATTTGCCTAGCGGGATAATCAATGCGAACATTACCCCGAGCCGTCATGACTCCCGTGCTACGGTTTGCTTCTTGAATATCCGATCGCACGACCATTTGTCGTCCGACTTCCTGTGCTTTTACCGATCGCGCATTTTGCACGAAGGAAAAACTGCCTCCGACAACCAAGAGAGGAAGGGCGATCGCCATTCCCCAAAGTCGGCGCGAGTTAAGATTTTTGGGATTGATAACGGCAAACATGGGAAGATAAAGAAAATAACGTTATTGATAATTGATAATCATTCATTGCTCATGAAAAAGAGACGTTCGGGGAATCGGGCAAGTTTCCTAGAGTTGCTCAAATCGAGATAATTTTGGGAAAACTGGGAGAGTCGGCTTGAGAATGAAGGACTTCTTCTCGAAAAGAGGCGATCGCCTCGGGAGAGATGTGTTGGAGACTGTTGAGGAGTTCCCAGCTTTCCTCAAACAGTCGCGTCACATTGATTCCTTCGTAGTCTGGTCGATAGTCTCGAATACGCCGTGTTCCCTCTCCTAACAATGTTACTGCACCTCGCCAGTTACAGTTCTCCAAATGATAGCAAGCGACAGCAATTTGTAAAATTCCCTGATAAAACTGTCTGCACGGTTCCGAGGCTTCCATCCAAAGCGCTTCTAAGGTATCGTGACAGGCATAAAACTCTTGACGATTGAACTCCTCAACCCCTTGTAAAAATGCTTGACGAGTCATTTAAGAATTCAGAACTGGTGATTAATTAAGACCCTGTAAGACTTTCCCGAACTTTGAGAATCTCTTCTATCTCAATATCTTGTTTATCCCCCACAAAATCATCTTCTGGTTTCAGGAATAACATACAATGGCATTCTTTGCGTTCTCGCATGGGTACGCAGGGACAATTCCAAAATGCTACTTTGACTTCTGCTTCCTTATCTTCGTAGTGACGACAGGGACACAAGGGGGAACCCAACTCATCTTTATGCTTTGCCAATCCTTCAATAACTACTGCTGTTACCGACGGATCGATACAAAAATAAGTATCTGTATTTTTAGCATATTTTTCTGAAAAACTTTTCATTGCCGAAAGTGTTTTATCCTTGTGCTTGTTATCCGGATTTGCGGAAGTCATGGGTTTAATGGTGTAATAGCGAACAATATTTTATCTTCAGCATTGTAACCCAAGGCGGTTTTCCATATACATCAGTACGAGGGGAGAGATCGAGGTGCATTTTGCTTGGTTGAAAAATTTCCGGTCTTTATTTTTGGCAGATGCTTGTCCTTTGTGCGATCGCCCGGCAGAAGATATCCTTTGTAAAGCCTGCCACAGGCAACTACAACGGTGTCAAGTCGCCAAACCCGCGGCCTCTTGGCAAGGAGAATCGCCGCTTTTTATTTGGGGTCATTATGGGGGAGTTCTCAAAAGGGCGATCGCCGTCATGAAATACGAAAATAAGCCTCAAATTGCGGAACTTCTCGGAGAGGAACTTGGTCGAGTTTGGCTCAATAGTGCCTCTATTTTACCCAAAGCGATCGTTGTTCCCCTACCCATGAACCCCGAAAAGCGTCAAAAAAGAGGATTCGATCAGGCTGAATTAATCGCTCGCAGTTTTTGCCGTCAGACGGGTTTTTCGTTAAAATCTCAAGGTCTACAACGCATTAAAGACACAAAACCCTTATTTGACCTCAATCCTCAAGAGCGGGAATTAATGATGCAAGATGCCTTTGCCTTGGGGAAGGACTTCCAAAAGAGAAGACCCCAGTTACCGATTTTACTGGTGGATGATATTTGCACCACGGGAAATACATTAAAAGCAGGGGCGAAAGTCCTCGTTGAGCAAGGAATTCAGGTGGCAGGAATTGCTGCAATTGCTACTCCAAATCGGAAACTGCCCACAAACCATTAAGATACTTTAAGTTGTTGACCTTTTATGCGATCGTGCTTGCCAAACTGAAAAACCTTTCCCCCAAAACCCTGATAAATAATACAATGGTTCGCTGGTGGATCGTTGGTTTGGCCTTTATGGGTTTAAATATTCCTCTCCTCTATTTTGCGATCGAACTGTTTCATCTGCCCGCATGGTTTGCTGCTTTGACGACTTCGGAGTTTGCCAATATTTTGCGCTTTTTCATCAACGATCGCTGGGTATTTGGTTTTCCTCGTCCCACTTGGAAGCGATTTGGGGAGTATCATATCGCGATCGCCGGTTCTTTTATTGTTTGGACTGGAATCTACAATTTTCTCGTTTACGGTGTGGATATCGAGCAAATTACGATAGTGCCATTCATCCTCGACACTTGGGAAGTTATTATTGCACCAGTTATTGCCACAACTTTTTCTGTTTTTGTTAATATGCTGACCAATTTTCTCTGGATTTGGCGAAATAAAGAATAAGTTCCTATTGTTTAGGGATTATGAGAGGGAAAGCTCTCTTTCATCTTCTCCAATTGTTGATAAATTCCTTCACTGGTCAACCAACCATATCCCGCTTCTCCCAATTTCTTCAGCAAGTTTTGAAAATCTTCTTCTGTCCAAGTTGGAGTCCCGTAGCGAGTCAGTGCTAATTGTATCTCGTCTTCTGAGAGATCGTAAGATTGTTTTTGTTTTGCTGTTGAAGCTGGAAAAAACAACTGTCTCGGTGAAGGAAAAAGTGCAGCCGTTTGCCGAGAATCTTGCTCAATATTAGCGGTTCTAACTTGCAAAGGAATGAGATATTTTATTTCTTGAGGAGAAAAAGTGTGTAAGACTAGATAACGTTCGTAAAGTTGTCCTAAAATCAAATAGTTTGTATCAATTATCACCTTGTAATTTGATTGAGAGCGATGAAAATGAGAAGGAGTGATGGAAATCCAAGGATGAGCGCGAGGAGTTGCTGCAAAATCCCCTGGATGGGGAGCAACTTCCCAAATTCCTTCCTGTACTGAAGTCGGAAGTGAACGTTTAACTCTGAGAGTTTTAGTTAGTTTTTCTTTGATTTTTGTAGACTTAAAAATTAAGCCTGGATGTTTCAAAACAACTTCTTGTATTTTTTCAATGGAGATTTGTTTGAAAATTGCTTTAGCTTTAATAGCTGAGAGATGGCGATCTTGGGGATTTAGCTTAACCATTTTCTCAAGCCAATCCAAAAAATCTGAGTTTAGATGAATCAATCTATCTCGGAAAACAAAGCGATTTTCTTGATTAATAAGTCGGGTAATATTCTGGGATTTTGTATTCGTTAAAATACAAAGGATTGTAGCACCAGTACTATACAAATCTGTTGATTTACTACTTTTTTGTCCTCTTCTTTGTTCCGGAGATAGAAAACCAATATTCCCATCTATTTCATGAGGGAGGCGATCAGTAATTTTAAAATCTACGAGATAGACCGTAAAATGAGAATCGATAAAAATATTTTCCGGTTTCAGGTTTTGATGCAAAACATGAGGAACTTTCTTTTGTAAATAAATTAAAATATCAAGGAGAGAAAGAATAATTTTTTTGAGGTTATCCGAAGAGATCGTTCCAATTTCAGCAAGAGAACCGAGTTCGAGGTATTCTCGAACAACATAAAATGAATCTGCATCCTTATAAGTATGAAGATAATGGGGAATCCCTGGATGTTTTAGCTCTTGTAAACTTGTAACCCTGTCCTGATATTGTTTAATGAGAATGTTGTTTGCTTCTGTTGTTGATAAATTAATTTTTTTCACAACAACTGTTTTCTGGGTAATGGTATCTAATGCCAGAAATGTAACTGTGTTCTGATCGGGACATTCTCCCAATTTTTTGAGTGTTTTATAACGCTGCATTGCTCCATTCATTGAATGCTGTTGATTGAATCTAATCTCTCGATCGTTGTTAGAATAGAAGAACGTAACAAGGCACAAGTTATCAGTCCCATCTCAACGATCATTTGCTATGAGTCTTGTCTTTGATTCCCAGTCTATCCCGAGTCAGACGATCGCGGGCGATCGCGCAGAAGATAGCTTAAAAATAACTTTTGCCCCTCTCTCTCTCGAAAATGTTTATCATTTGGCTGATAGTGCTGCTAATGGTGCCATTGTCGTCATGAGCGGTACAGTGCGCGATCGCACCGACGGACAACCGGTTACGCTCCTAGAATATCAGGCTTATGAGCCAATGGCGATCGCAATTTTTCAACAAATTGCTACGGATATTCGCCAAACTTGGCCGGATACCAATCGTATTGTTATCCATCATCGCATCGGACGCTTAAAAGTAGGCGAAATAAGCGTTTTAGTTGCTGTGGGTTGTCCTCATCGTGCCGAAGCCTTTGCAGCTTGTCGTCATGCGATCGATACTTTAAAACATAATGCCCCCATTTGGAAAAAAGAGCATTGGGCAGATGGGTCAAGCAGTTGGGTTAGTATTGGAGCGTGCGAACAAGAACAAGGAAACTGTTAAATTAAGCAAAAATGAACTCCTCACAAAAGCAACGCACTGTTCTCGTTTGTCAGAATTGTACCTGTCTGGCTCGAGGCGCAAAAGCATTGTTAGAAGCCTTTCAAGCTGCGGATCTCCCTGATAATGTTGAAGTTGTTGCGTCGGATTGTTTGGGACAATGTAATATGGCTCCTAATGTCCGCATTATTCCCGAAGAAACATGGTACTGTCGCCTTTCCCCAGAAGATATACCTCGCATTGTCCAACAACATCTGCACGAGGGCAAACCCGTTGCAGAAAAATTGCATCCTCGCATTCATTCGTACTATATTTTCTCGTAGCACGGCTTTGACCCATGAAAATCAATTATAAAGTTGCTGCCGTTGTTGTTGTTGGGGTTGCCGTTTTGAGTATATTGGGAGTAAAACTCGCTCAATTTGGCAATACACAATCTTGGTTGGATAGCCCTTATTATGGCGAACGCGGTATCTTTTTTGCCGATGTTACGGGGGATGGTCGTGCTGATGCGATCGCCGTTAATGATAGGGGTATTACGATCAGGCGTTCTACTGGGTATAGTTTTGCCGAGGTTGAACCTTGGCTTAATCGTGCTTATGTAGGAGAAAAGGGAAATTTCTTTACCGATGTTACGGGGGATGGTCGCGCCGATGCCATTATTGTCAATAACAGTGGCATTGGAGTCAGTCTAGCAACATTATCAGATTTTGCCCCCCCTCAAACTTGGGTCGGTAGTCCTTATTACGGCACAAAAGGGACATTTTTTGCGGATGTAACGGGAGATGGTAAAGCCGATGCTATTGTCGTCAATGATAATGGCATTGGTGTGGGGCGATCGACAGGAACTAAATTTTTAGCCAATGAAACTTGGGTTGAGGGGGAATATGCTGGCGATCGCGGCATATATTTTGCAGATGTAACCGGAGATGGTCGCGCCGATGCCATTATTGTTAAGAATACGGGCATTAGTGTGCAGCGATCGCGGGGCGATCGGTTTGGCATGAAGGAAACTTGGACGGATAATGCTTATGTTGGTGAAATTGGTGCTTTTTTTGCCGATGTAACGGGAGATGGTAAGGCTGATGCTATTGTGGTTAATCGAGATGGCGTAACCATAAGACGGTCTACCGGTTCAGCATTTGCACCGAATGAAACCTGGATCCAAGGAATTTATTATGGTAACGTCAGTACTGATTTTGCTGATATTACTGGGAATGGTCGCGCTGATGCCATTGTGGTCAATAAAACGGGAATTGCCGTAAAATTGTCTGAGGTACGGGAATGGTAATGTTAATTATAATTGTCAATAGGAAGATGTGAATAATGTTTGAGAGAATCATCCTTCAGGATGGAAAATTGCCTTTATTTGGCTCGTTTCCCCATGCTATTCGCGCGGGAGATTTTCTGTTTGTGACAGGTCAACTTTCAGAAGATCCAGACACGGGAGAGATGTTGATTGACGCGATCGCAGAGCAAGTAAGACAGGTGATGGAAAATTTAAAGTTAGTTTTAGCGGAAGCAGGAACAAGTTTAGATAAAGCGGTAATGGCGCGAGTTTTTATTACCGATATGCGCTATTTTGATACCGTTAATAAAATATATTCATCCTATTTTCAGGATGGAAAAATGCCCTGCCGAACAACAATAGGAGTTGTCGGTTTAGCGGGAATGGGCGACGTAGAAATCGATTTGATTGTCTATTGCGGCAATTAAATCATTAAATAAGTGTAATCTAATTAACTATCAACTATCAACTAATCATCTGTAGGTTTTTGGCAAGGGGAATCAATTCAATGGACTCGCCTTCCCGGGCTAAAATCGCCCCTGGATAAGCGGCTGCAACCTCTTTGCTCACAGTATCTAAAAAATCATCATTGTGTAGGGGATCGTGATGAAAGATGACTAATTTCTTAACTTTGGCAGTACGAGCAATTTTAACAGCTTCTTGCCAAGTTGAATGTCCCCAACCTACTTTACTCGTCTTTTTATCGTAGTATTCTGCGTCTGTATAGGTTGCATCAATAATGAGAACATCAGCGTTCTCAGCTAAGTGCAGTACATTTTCATCAAGGCGATCGGGGAAATGTTCCGTATCGGTGACATAAGCTACCGTTAATCCTTGCCAACTGACGCGATATCCGATCGCCTCCCCTGGATGATTGAGTTTAGCATTTTCAACTAGCACTTCCCCAATCAGTAATTTTTCGCCAATATCCAAATCGTAGAATTGTAATTCTGCCTGCATGATTTGCAAGGGAACAGGAAAATTAGGATGTAACATTTGGTCGTGATGGCGCTGCTTAATGGTCGAACCATTGGGGGCTACAGCACCATAAATATTAAAGCGATTTCCCTTAATAAAAGCAGGGGTGAAAAAAGGAAATCCTTGAATGTGATCCCAATGAGAATGGGTAAAAAAGATCTGTGCCTCTATGGGCATTTGTCGCAGCAGCGATTGACCCAAAACTCGCAATCCCGTACCGCCATCAAAGATCAAGCGTTCGCTGCCAACGACCATTTCAATACAAGGGGTATTACCGCCATAACGGACAGTTTCTACACCTGGACAGGGAATGCTTCCGCGAACTCCCCAAAAGTTAATTGTGAATCGATTGGATTGGTTGGCCATAGGTAATGTTGATGGGGGGTTAAACGGTCAAATAATGGGTGACTTGACTTGGCTGGGGATCAGCGATCGCTCGATTGAGATGGGCTAGGATACTCTAATTACAAGTTGCATGGCAAACAAGGTCAGGTCAGGAATAATTTGGGAAAACTTGCTACCAGTATCGAGTTTCAATCTCTGCTATCAAGGTTTTTGGTAGATTTTAGGTTGGTTTTGGTTTAATTATATCGATAAAACCGAGACTATCCGAATTTATACCGAGTCTAATTTAGGGAGGATAACAAGAGAGCTAGGGTTTGTCTGAGAGTTCGATCGCCTTTAGTCGCGATCTCGATCGCATTCCCCATAAACTGCCTACAATTCTTTCTCAAGGAGAGTCGGCTTTCTCCAGTATAGTTTTTAGATGTTCCTCAAGTTGTGGGATAAGAGCCTCTGTTGTCTCCTGCGATCGCTCAAAACAGATGGGAGGAGGTATATCCGGTTCAAAGTAGAGGAGCTTAATTTGACCCGTACCAATGGCGATAATCAGCACCTCTGTTTCGGGTTTATGGGCATCAATCAAGCCGATCGCCTCCTGCATTTGGTTGTCTGTATTGCGATTGAAGGTTTCCAGCGCTTCCTGGGAACAAAAGACAAAATGCGGGGTGGGTTGTAAATCTAAACCCAAGGTTTCCTTGCTGGCGGGGTTTTGTAAATGCAGTCCCCAACTCAAAGCAGCTAATTGATGTCGATACTCGTCAGCAAAGCGATCGAGATGGTATTTCCAAACTTCATTCTCTGAATCAGGTTGTGGCTTTTTAGCTCCATACATGGTCGATTTGCCGTGATTATTGTTTCCTTAACATAGCATAAGGCAAGGGTTTCGTCGATTTTTCCGAAGAATTTCTAACAGAAAATCCAAAAGTCCTGCTAGAATATGCACTAATTCTCTCAATGAATCTGAACTTTGGGAGAAGCGGTTGCACCCCTTGGGTTGCGATCGCGCTGATAAGGGGCTGTGGCTCAGTAGGATAGAGCAAGCGCCTCCTGAACTGTCGGGCAGTCTGAGGGAAACTTCAGATGTGAATGTAGTCAAACTCAAGGAAGCCTAAGTTCCTTAAGGAATAGGGTAATCTTGAGCCAAGTCGGGGAAATTCTTCATTTCTTCGGAAGGTGCAGAGACTGGTTGTAGAGAGTTAAAGGAGATGGACTTTAATGCCTCATCAAAAAAAGAGCAACGGGGAATTTTAGCGGGAATGCTGTTGGGATGGGGAAGAAAAAATGGCGATAATTTTTTCATTCAACATTCTCTCCCACAAGAGGAATATCTTCTGTTTAAGAAAAGTCTCCTCGAAGGCATTACGCGGAAACCTGTATCTTGCGATCGCAAGAGCTTAAAAACAGGAAAAATCGCCCTCCGCATCGAACCTAAATTGATTCCTTTAACGAGGATATTAATCAAACGGCTGTACCGAGAAGAAAATCAAAGTCAAAAAATTTCACGCAAATTTCTTGATTTTTTGACTCCTCAAGGAATAGCAATCTGGTTCATGGATAAAGGCTCAAAATCTTTCAAAAGAAGAGGCGATCGCATTTGTGCCTTAGAAATTTTCCTGAATACCCGCACATCTCAAATAGAAAGTGAAATAATTACAGCTTATTTTGCGGAAGTTTGGGATATTCACTGGGGATTAAGTAAAACGAGAAATTTTTATCGTTTGCGCTTAGGAACAAAAGCTGGAAAGCAATTTTGTACATTTCTTCGGCCTTATATTCACCCCAGTATGCTCTATAAAATTGAAACCTCCTACAACACAACGGCTACCATCTAAGGGTGCGAAAAAACACCTAAGATGAAGGAATAGTCCAGAGAGTGGGGAAACTCACACCAATCTGAAGCGCTAGGTCGCCGGTTCGAATCCGGCCAGTCCCGTTCTTATCAATCCTGTTCTTATCAATCCTGTTTTTATCAATATTAGTCACTGATAACTGATAACTGATAATGGTTTTAAAGTTTACATCTCATCAGTTTTTTCCCAGTACAACTTCTTGTCAACAGGGTAAAAGGCGATCGTTTTTTTGGTTACTTCCTGCCTTAATTGTTGCGCTTTTTTTTGCTTATAAAGAATTACAAAGCGTCTTGGTACAACCCGATGATGTTTTTGTGTTAGGAGGACTGGAAAAACGAGAGTGGGAAGCCGCAGAATTAGCAAAAGACAATCCCGAATTAGATATCTGGGTATCTTCGGGAAGTCCAGAAGGATATGTGCGAGGTGTATTTGATAAAGCCGGAATAGAAGGCGATCGCATTCACCTCGATTATACGGCACAGGATACTGTCACCAATTTTACGACATCAGTAGATCAATTACAGATGGCAGGAGTTAAAAGCGTTTATTTAGTCACGTCAAAAAACCATATGCGCCGGGCCAGAATTGTCGGAGAAATTGTGTTTGGTAGTCGAGGAATTATTCTCAAACCAATAGTTGTGGAGTCAGCAGGAAAACCAGAACCATTGTCTAAAACGGCGCGGGATGGGGGACGAGCATTTTTGTGGTTATTAACAGGAAAAACAGCAGTTAGTTTGAAAGATAAACTTGATTAGGTAATCGGTAATAGGAGAAGAAAGGAAGGAAGAAAGGAAAATTATTTATTCTTTCTTCATTCTTCTTCCTTTGTGCCTAATCTGTTCCCAATAAACTGGCCATCAATGCTTTTTGTGCGTGCATCCGATTTTCAGCTTGATCCCAGACTCGAGACTGTTTTCCTTCGATCGCCTCGTCGGTAATTTCTTCCCCGCGATGTGCCGGTAAACAGTGCAAGACGATCGCCTCGGGATCGGCATGACTCAAGAGAGTGGAATTAATTTGGTAGGGTTGAAAGATGGGAATACGTTCTTCGGCCAAATCTTCCTGTCCCATACTCGCCCAAACATCAGTATAAAGAGCATGAACCCCTTCAACCGCAGCGACGGGATCTGAGGTGACAATAATTTCTGCCCCATCAATAGCAATTGCTTTACCTTTCTCAACAATGGCGCGATCGGGTTGATAATCGGCTGGAGTAGCAATGCGAATACTGACCCCAGATAAGGCACATCCCAACAGTAAAGAATGAACGACATTATTGCCATCTCCTAAGTAGGCGATGGTTTTTCCCGATAGTTGGCCAAAACACTCTTGGATCGTGAGCAGATCCGCTAGAATTTGACAGGGATGCTCTAAATCTGTCAGGGCGTTAATAACGGGGATTTTGGCGTAATGGGCAAAGGTTTCTAAATCTTCTTGTTTGAAGGTGCGAACGGCTAAAATATCAAGATAGCGGTCTAAAACTCTGGCAGTGTCGGAAATGGGTTCACCGCGTCCCACCTGGGTTACTTTGGGGTTGAGATCGATCACTTGACCCCCCAGTTGATAGATAGCCGTTGAAAAACTAACGCGAGTGCGGGTCGAAGCCTTGTAGAACAGCAATCCTAATACTTTTCGGCAGGTTGGTTTTTTAATGCCACTTTTGAGATCGGCGGCAAATTGGAGTAAATTTTTCAGTTCCGCAGCGCTCAAATCTGCTAACTCGAGTAAGTCTCTTCCCTGTAAACTCTTAACGCTCATTTTTTTATTAGTAATCGTTAAACCGTCAAGAGTAAACCGTAAATGCCTGATCGACAAGTATCAAATTTAGCCATTACTTTAGAGAAAATGGAAAAACGATCGCCGACTTCTTTTTGCTTGACAAGTTTGGGTTTGACGGCTTTTAATCTGGCGATCGCCTTGGCAATGCCAGCCTATAGTGCCGAAAAAATTATTTTGCGTTACGGTCCTCTGGAATTTACCTTAAGGCGAGAATCCCTAGAACGCTATGCCGAAGCAGGAACGATCGCGCCAGATTTAGATGACTTTACCTCTCGCTTGGATAAAAATCAACGACAACAACTCAGGGAAGTCCTCTCAGCCAAAGCCGAAATCGATACGGTTGCGGTGTCGCAATTCTTCTATTCCACCCAAGGAGAAGCCATTTTAAATCTCCTTGGCAAGGTGGTACAAACGCGATCGGGAGAGTCGGGATTTTATGCTCTGCGATCGGCGCTAATTTTAGCCTCTGCTGATGAAAAAGGGCTTACCCCTTTAAATATCATCAAAAAGTTTCCCACCTCTGAAATTTTGCTCAATTCTGCTTCTGCTTTCGATCTGCTGAACCAAGCGAGTCGATCTATTCAAATGACTCAAAAGGCGATCGCGGCGATCGAGTCGGAAGTGTCCAATACCGATGCAGTGCAGGGAGATTTCCCCCTAGATTTGCAAGTAGTTGGGGAGATTACTTACAAGAAAATAACTCTTATTCTTAACGATCGCGATCGCGATCGGGCTTTTCCTGCGGATCTCTATCTTCCTGATCGCAACAATCTCGAACTCTCCCCTTTAATTATTATTTCCCACGGTTTAGGCTCCGATCGCGAAACATACTCTTATCTCGCTCAACACCTTGCCTCTCATGGTTTTGCCGTTGCTGTCCCCGAACATTCCGGCAGTAATTCTCAACAGTTACAAAACTTAGCAAAAGGCTTGGTTCAAGATATCAGTCCTCCTCGGGAATTCATCGATCGCCCCCTCGATATTCGATTTTTACTCGATCGGCTGGCAGAAAAATACGGTCATCGTCTGGACTCACAGCGCGTCGGGGTTCTCGGTCAATCTTTTGGCGGTTATACGGCACTGGCTCTCGCTGGAGCCGAGTTAAACTTTCCGCAACTGGAGGTACAATGTCAATTAAAGAATTATTCTCTGAATTTGTCTCTTTTACTGCAATGTCCGGCACAGACTCTTGCAGGTAAAAAATACACCTTGCACGACGATCGCATCGCGGCAGTTATGGCGATTAATCCCATTACCAGCAGTGTTTTTGGGGATGCAGGTATGGGATCGATCCAAATTCCTACGGCGATCGTAACGGGAAGTGCTGATACTGTTGCTCCTGCATTAGCCGAACAAATTTTACCTTTTACGGCTCTCGTTACACTCCATAAATATCTTATTTTGTTAAAAGGTGGCACTCACTTTTCGACCCTGGGTATCTCTTCTGATGACATTGCCCTGCCTCCTCGTGTCATCGGTCCCGATCCGGCGATCGCTCGCGATTATATGAAAGCCCTCGGTTTAGCATTTTTCGGCGCTTACATTGCGGGGGATTCTCAGTATGAATCTTACCTGAGTGCTGACTATACCCGACACCTACAGCGCCAAGAGATACCCGTAAGTTTGGTTAAATCTTTACTTCGGGAGCAATTAAACTAATTTTGTCATCTCTTTTTGTCCTCTCTCAATAGGTATAAATACTTTTACAAAAGTTTACAAAATATTACTAATTTTCATATAGAATATTAATTAATATGAACGAAGTCTAAAGGAATGCCCCCTGGAAGATGCGGGAAAAATATCTCAAAACCTTTATTTAAAGAGATTTTTGGGCTAGAAGTAACTTCGATCGCGGCGATCGCGCTGAAATGAAACTCACTATAAGATTTATTGCGTTTTTTGAATTTTTAGCGTTGAGAAGCACGATGAGGGTAAATTACTGATTCCCAGCGTCTCACCTCGAGGAAAAGCCTTAATTTGTCTGTTGTTCGAGACTTATAAACAAGGAGAAATTCACCATGATTGGCTATATCAAAAAAATGCTGCAAGGAAAGTCTTATTATTTAGAAGAGTCCTCGCCATCTTCTGCTAACGAACCAACTGTTTCCGCTCCCCCTACAGAAGAAAAGCCAGAACCTGTTGAAGCCGAAGCTGAAAAATCGGAAGATGTTCCTGCGGTAGAAGCTGAAACCAGTAAAGGTGGAACGAAAAAATCTAGTCAGAAAAAGGGCAAAAAAAAGGCTGTGGCTCTAGAAGAAACCGTTCAACCCGAAGCACCGGCAGCAGTTTACCCAAGTACATCCGATACGCTCGAACTGATTAAGGCAGCAGTTGAAAAACCGACCACTCTAGCCCAAGCAGACAGTGAAGAGGAAGGCTCAACTTTTGCTCCCGATTATTTACTTTATACCAAAACTCAAGCCAAGCGCCGTCCGGGAGCCAGTATGGATTCTTTCCTGAAGATGGCACGTCAAAAGCGCTAAAAAAGGAAGATGGGAGGGGAAAAGCATTTTCATCTCTTCTCTCCCTCTCTTTTTTTCTTCTTTTTTATTGTCCAACTCTTGAGCGATCGCATTCACAGAGCAAAGGTCCTAAAAGATCCCGCATAACAGCGACAGGAACTTCAAGAAATTCGCTCACACTCTTGATAATACCGTTAACATCTGAAGCTACGCGAGCTAAGTTTTGTCCGTCAATGTACATATACTCGAGGGGATAGTTTTGGAAAAAGTCCAAAAGACTAATTTTGTTATCATCTCGTGCAGACATAACGATCGCGGAACGTAGAGCCTGAATATTGGCACGGTGAGATTTTGTGTGAATGATATTTCCTAACTCAAAAAGTGCGTATTCTGCGGGTAGGGTACTTAAAAGATCGTACAAAAAGAGAAAGTCAACACTGAGTTCTGAGGACATCAGCCGTCGTAATGTTTCTGGGTCTTGACCGGAATAGCGAACGAGCATTTTTACGTCTCGAGCAATTTCTCCAGTTTCAACAAAGGCTTCTAAGTTTTTAACCTTAAAACTTTGCTGAATGGGACCGTAGCTAACGACAATTTGTTCTGCGGCTTCGGTGGGAGGAGTACCGAGGAGAAAGCTCGCTCCTGCTCCTAAGAGGCACATCCCTCCCACAGAGAAGACTTTAACTGTTTTTTGACCTAGTTTTTGAGCTAGGGATTTTAGTGGCGATCGCGATAACAAAGACATGGGTGCAATTTCCTTTAGCATTCAGGTAGGTGCTGGTTTAATATCGGGACGCGAAAGGGCGATCGCGTCCCATCTTGTTTAGAGTTTGTCTTATTCGGCGATGTTGGCTTGAGTCTCGACGGTAACAATTGCGTCGTCTGCATCGTCGCGATCGGCTTGGGTATTATCTGTTGTGGTTTGGGAATCTTTTTCCAACAGGTTTGTCATAGCATCACGGCAATTCTCGACCGTTTCTGCGGAAACGAGAGTCGCACCACTTTCGACGGAAATAACATTTCCTTCTGAATCAACTGCCAATTTATCGCAGTCACAAATCAAAGGTTCAAGTAGATTTCTTGCTATATTTAAAGCAGGTTCGATCTGAACCATAAAATTGCTAACCTGATTGTAAACTGTTTGCATCCCGCTCAAGTCAAGATTGAGAGTATCGACAGGATAACGTTGCACCAATTCTAAGAGGGAAATGCGGTTATCTCCTGCGAGAGAGAGTTCGATCGCATCCTTCAGACCGACAAGATTATCATCAACTTGACCCGTGTTAACGGCTTTATTGACCTGTAAAAGAACAAAGTCACCAATAGAACTTCCGAGGACATCCTGAACAAAAGTCGGGCTGAGGCGAATTTCTAGAGTTAGGAAATTCTTTAAGATTGAGGGTATATCCTCACTGATATTCTCTAAAAAGCTGTTAACCTCAGAAGGAAGTTCTCCCGTTTGAGCAAAATTGACTAGAAAGCCAGTAGGAATGGTAATTTCGGTTTCTTGATATTTAATATTGATGATGTCTGTGGCTGCGGCGGGCATTCCCCCGAAGATCAGCCCGGCACTAATACCGATCGCGCAACTTTGCCCGATTGTTTTGACTTTTGTTAAAGATTTGCGGAATTGAGTCCCGATTTGACGGAATTGAAAGGTAGACGACATGACCGACACTCCAAAATTGAGAAGGAATAAATGATTTTTAAAAAGGATAACAGTTCGTTTTGATACTCAGTATATGGCAAATTACGGAAATTGTTCGATTTTCTGCGAGTTTTCTCATTTTTTCGGACTTTCTTCAAGATTCGATCGCAATCTAGTAAGTATTTATGCTAGAAGCGTCTCGGTGCGATCGCATTTTCTGCAAATAATAGCCAACTAAATATAAGGAGCCTCCTAAAACCACCCCATAATCTGTAGTTATTGCTTCATTCAGTGCGGGAAAAAGGTCGAAGTAGGTTTGACAAAACAGTAATTCTGGGCAAATTTGTTTTGCTAATGTTTCTAATTGCTTGGGTTCAGTATAGTCTTGATGGGGAACGGGAACGAGATATAGGCGATCGCCTGGTCGTAGTAATGCGGCTAAAATTCCTTTTTGATCTTTGCTGGCTAAAATGCCAATAACCCAGGCGATCGGAGTATTCAATGTTTCCACATATTGACGTAGCATTTGAGCGGCTGCGGGGTTATGTGCGCCATCTATGAGGATTTTCTGTTGTTTCCATTGCGTCCATTGTAAGCGACCTAACCAGCGTGTTTGAGCGATGCCAATTTGGATGGATGCTTGAGAGATATGCCAGCCTTTTTGTTGCAGGACTTGGAGTGCGGCGATCGCGATCGCGGAGTTCATTAATTGGACATCTCCCAGCAAAGGTAATTCATATTCAATCTTGTTAGATTTGGCTCGATTTTCTGCAATTCTCTCTGCGGGTTTAACCCAGATACTCGGACAATTTAAAGTTTGTATTCTTTCTTTAATAACGGGTTCTGCTTCTCTTGGTAATTGACCTATAATTGCCGGACAATTTGGTTTCAAAATTCCTGCTTTTTCTCTGGCAATTTCAGCTACAGTATCCCCTAAAATTTGCCAATGTTCTCGACTGAGAGATGTAATGATAGTAACGAGAGGGGAATCACAAACATTGGTTGCATCCAATCGCCCTCCTAAACCGACTTCCATGATGGCAATATCAACATTTTCTCGGGCGAAATAAAGCCATGTAGCGGCGGTAAATATTTCAAATTGAGTGGGGGGAAATTCTGGCGCGATCGCGGCAATGACTTCTTTTACTATTGCTTCTAATTGTTGAGACTCAATTTCTCGTTCATTAATACAGATTCGTTCTGTCCAACTAACTAAATGAGGAGAAGTATAACGACCAACTTTATAGCCAGCAACGGTTAAAGTTGCAGATAAATAAGCACAAACTGAACCTTTGCCATTTGTTCCTGCAATATGGGCGATCGGGACGCAATGATGGGGATTTCCTAAACGATTTAGAAGAAATTCAATGCGTTCTAATCCTAAATTAATACCGAATTTTTGCCAAGGGTTGAGAAGCTCGTTAATTGTCATTAATATTTATATTGAGAATTTGTTTTACTTTGATTTATAATTAGAATAGTTCATAGAGCGCGATCGCATTGGAGATTTATCTTTATGGTACAAGCTATTCCCAAGTCTCTAACATTGGCAGAATTTCTCAAACTCCCAGAAACAAAACCCGCTAGGGAATACATCGACGGGACAATTATACAAAAACCAATGCCACAAGGAAAACACAGTGTAATTCAAGGTGAACTCTCCGCCGCAATTAATGCTATTCTTAAGCCCGCTAAAGTTGCCAGAGTTTTTACTGAACTACGCTGTACTTTTGGCGGGCGATCGATCGTTCCAGATAGTTGCATATTTGTTTGGGAGAGAATTCCTCGCGATGAGGATGGTACAATTGCCAATGTTTTTCGAGCATCTCCAGATTGGACAATAGAAATTCTCTCTCCCGATCAAAGTCAAACTAGGGTCATTAAAAATATTCTCTATTGTTTGCAGCATCAAACCCAAATGAGTTGGCTAATCGATCCGAGAGAGGAAACAGTCTTAGTTTATCGCCCCCAGCAACAAGTTAAACTCTTTGACGAACCTCACCAAGTTCTTCCCGTACTTCCCTTTGCTAAGGACTTTAAACTCACGGTAGAGGCACTATTTGGCTGGCTGTTGGAGTAGTCTATAAAATAAAATCCTCTCCCGAACGATCGAGAGAGGATTTTGCGATCTGACTCCTTGTAAAATGACTCTTTTTAAAATCGGTAGTCTTATTAGTGCTACTTTACAAATTTGGTAATTTTGCTTCAAACGCTTTGCGATCGGGAAAAATATTAAATACTCGATCCATGCTAGTTAACTCAAACAACATAGAAATTTGTTCGTTAATGGAGCAAATACAAAGAGAAGCACTTGCTGCTCTCACAGTTTTAAGAGCGAGAACTAAAGCACCCAGTCCTGAACTGTCCATAAAGGTGACATCCTTAAAATCGATCAAAATTATCTCGGCACCTCCATTTTTGACGCTTTCACCGATCTCGTTGCGAAATTGGCTGGCTTTTGTTCCATCTAAAATCCCAGCAGGTTCGACGATTTTAACTTTTTTATTGGTAGAATTCATCAGAAAAATTGGGTAGAAACCCCGTCCTATAAGGACGGCTTTATATTAGTTTCGCTACCGCCTTGGAGTTGTTTAATTAGGGTGCTTTTGTATTGCACTTTTAACA
>NZ_JACSWA010000425.1 GCF_016888125.1 Spirulina sp. CCY15215 | reverse complement strand
CCTCGGTTTTGCTGTACTGTTCTACATGGAAACTATACTGATCAATGAGAAGATATTCGCAGAAACTGGGAAGCGATCGATAAGCCGCAAATTTTTCGTCTTTATCGTAACTGCGAGTGGATTTTGAGAGAACTTCTGCAATTAGACAAGGATTAATAATCGTATCTTTACGTCCTTCTTGATAAATAAGTTCGCCTTTAACGATCGCAATATCGGGATAAGTGTAGATTTGGCGATCGCCGATCCATAAGCGTTGATCCGCCATAAAAACTTGGTAAGGTTTGCGTTTAAGGGCAAAATTTAAGCTGCTGGCAAAATTCAAGCTAATTTTATTATGATTCGGCGTTCCACCGGTCATGGGGATAATTTCTCCATTGATGTATTCATGGCGATTTTCGCTTTGAATTTCTCGATCTAGATATTCTTCTGGGGTAACTTTAGGGGGGGCGATCGCTTGAGTCATAATTAGAGGACAACGAGGGGGACTGGTATTTTAATACGATACTATTTCTTCTTAAGGATTTCGGATAAGAACGAGAGGGGCGATCGCCTCTCCCATTCTATCCCTCCTTTCCCCTTGCCCATAACCCATTATCATTAACCCAAATCAAAAACATTTTATTTTCCAGTAAATTTGTCGGTTTAGCGGACAAATACTTGGAAAATAAGAGAATGTACTGAGTAAAGAGATAGAGAATGAAATTTGCACTTCCGTTCAAATTAGCTGCGATCGGCGGAGTCGCCTTATCTACAGCCTTCGTCGCTACGAATTTGACTACAGCCCAATCTTTATTTGGCCAGCAAGAAGTCGATCAAAGCGCCTTTGCCGCGATCGCCTCCCCTTTTGATGTCTCCTCCTATAATCTCACGATTATCGAGCAAATTCCGGGGAAAAGACAGTGCTGGAATGAAGCTGGGACAGCACCCATTAGAATCGACGCGCTGTGGACAACCTTTGATTTTACTGGCAGTTGTAACCGCAGCGTAGACAGTAATGGTTATTCCGTCCGCATTAACGGGGAAGACTTCGCGATCGAATACTTATTACGCATTATCAACCGCAACAGCGAGTTGCAATTAGTCGGAACTCCTCGGGTAGGAAGCGCCCGACCAGGGTTAAATGAAATTACCATCGCACGCAGCCGAGGCACTTTTAGCGGTCCTCATGGCGAAATTCTCTACAAGTTTTTTCTCGAACCAGGTTGGCGCTTCACAAAACGAACATATCAAGGGAAAACTCTTGGTCACGTTTATCTCACCTATGATGGTGCAATCCCCACACCAAACCCAACTCCAACCCCAACCCCAACTCCAACACCAACCCCAACCCCAACTCCAACTCCAACCCCAACTCCAACTTCTAGTTTCCCCGATATTTCCAACGACATCTACAAAACAGAAATTCAAGAAGCCGTTAAACTGGGCTTTATTGCCGGATTCCCCGAAGATAATACCTTCCGACCTCAGAACACATTAACCCGCGAACAATTGGTTTCGATGGTATTTGGGGCTATCCAAACTATTCCCAATATCAATTTACCTAATCCTGCGTCTCCCAGTAGCAATCCTTTTCCAGATGTTCCAGCATCTCGGTGGAGTGCTGCTAAGATTCAATGGGCTAAAGCGAATAATGTGGTCTCGGGCTACCCCGATGGGCAATTCCGCCCCACTCAACCCGTAACGCGGGCGGAGTTAATGGCGGTAATGAAAAAAGCGGCGGAATATGGCAAGGCCAAGCGAGGACTTTCTTCCGCTTTGGGTCAAAAACAAACACCGACGGCTTTTTCCGATACGACGGGTCACTGGGCGAATGCTTTGATCCAGCAAATGTCCAGTTATTGCGGTATTGCCTCTCCTTTAAATGAGCAAGGCAGTGCCTTTGCGCCGAACTCCGCCTCTTTGCGGAATTATGCGGCGGCGGCAACTTTAAGAACCCTTAATTGCCTTAAATCCGATAGTTAATTCCAGAGCTATTATAAGATAGAGAGGTAAATATAAATTATCTCTCTATTTTTATCGGTTTCATTATTTACCTTCTTCATTCTACCGTCCAATCTTGTAATGCTAATCCCGGCACTTTCTCAAAATCGCGACGGTTGCGCGTGACGACGATACCTTTAACAGAAAGGGCGATCGCAGCAATTCTTAAATCTCTCGTTCCGATACGAATTTTTTGCCGAACTAAATTATTATAAATTATTGCAGCTTCCATCGAAAAATCTAGTAAGTTAATATTTTTAAGATCGTCCAATAAGGTTCGCAATCGCCGATAAGCAACAATAACCTCTTCAGAAGATGATGCCCGTCTGATAATATTCAGCCGTCCTCTAATTTGCTCTTCGGCTGAAATAATTGTTAGAAAAATGAATTTTGCTTCGAGTGTAGAAATCCGTCTCGTAACATTAGAATTTCCTCTTTCTAACAAAGAATAGTGGTCTGTATCAAGTATCCATATTGTCATTTTTTTGCCTCTTCAGCGTCCATTTTTTGATAATATTCTTCCATCTCTGCATCTAACTGGCGACGATCTTCTTCAATATACGCCAACATTTCATCAAATTGAGGATCGTCTGCATATTTTCCAGCAATCTTCATCCAAGGATGTTCTGTTTCTTCTGGTTGATTCTCCTGAAGTGCTTCCAAAACTGCTTTTTTTTCTTCGGCTGGGAGTTGTTTGACCAACTCGATCACCTGTTCGATTGTTAAATCTAAAACTGGCATGAATCTAAACTCCTGTGTGTATCTTCACTAATAATAACAATTTTAAGAGAGTTATGCTTGAAAATCATGTACTCTCTCGATCGCAAATTATGGCGAGACTTGATTCGACTTTACTCAGTTAATTCCCTCGCATTTTCTCCTTGTAATAATGCTGTTGCTTCTTCTACGGGTAAGGGTTTAGCCCACAAATACCCCTGGCCAAATTCACATTCTAAAGTGCTTAATTTTTCTGCATCTTCTTGGGTTTCAACCCCTTCCGCAATGATATCCATACCCAAAATATGACCGAGGTTAATAATCATGCGAACAATTTCGTAATCTTCGCGACTTTCCCCCATTTTCTGTACAAAAGACTTGTCAACTTTGAGAGTATCGACGGGAAAGCGCCGAAGTTGGCTTAAAGACGAGTATCCGGTGCCAAAATCATCCATGCTGAGTTTGCAACCAAGAGATTTAATTTGCAGCATTAGATCGATCGCCTTCTCCACATTATCCATGACCATACTTTCGGTAATTTCGACTTTGAGAATATGTTCTCCTACTCCTGTATCTTTAATGATTTTTGCTAACATCTCGATTAAGTCTGGTTGCTCAAATTGACGACCGGAGAGATTGATACTTAATATTAAATCGCGATCGCCAAATTCCTCTTGCCATTGACGAGCCTGGCGACACGCTGCCTGAAAAATCCATTCTCCCAAGGGAATAATGAGTCCGGTTTCTTCTGCGAGAGGAATAAACATAAAAGGTGAGATAAAACCTTTATCGGGATGTTGCCAGCGTATCAGGGCTTCAAAACCCATAATTTTCCCTGTTTTTAAGGCAACAATGGGTTGATAATAAAGTACAAATTCTTCCTTGGTAATTCCCTGTCGCAATTCATTTTCAAGGGCGAATTGTGCTACAGCTTCTTCAAACATTCCTGTGGCAAAGACGGAATGGGTTTTTCCTAGGGCTTTTGCGCGAAACATGGCTGTATTGGCATCTCTCAGTAAGTTTTCGGGGGTGTGGAGATGCCTTTCTTGGGTTGTAGCAATGCCGATATTTACTTTAGTAACAATTTGTTTGCTTTCGATGGAAAAAGGTTCTTCTAGGATGTTTTGTAGGCGATCGGCTAAAGTGGTGAGAGCCTCGGGAGGTAAGTTAAGAACAAGGGCAAATTCGCTTTCGCTCACCCTGGCAAGTTTGGCAGAATGGGGGATATTTTTTCGCATTTTTTTCACTAAAGTTAGGAAAAAGCGATCGCCGATCGCCTTTCCCCAATTTTCCTGAATCAGTTGCAGGCGATCGCATTGTAAAAACATCACCCCGAGGCGGGAAGGAAGGCGACGGCGACGAATTTTGGACAGCGATCGCTTAATATAACTCACTAAAGATTCCCGATTGAGCAAACCCGTAAAGGGATCGCGGGTGGTAGTATAAAGCAAGCGATGGGTTACGGCCAAGCCACTAGCGACGGTAAAGGCTAATGCGGGTTCTACGATGGGAATCCAAACCAGATGAGCTAAAAGAAGCCATCCCACTCCCGCGATCGCCCCTATTCCTAAAATCCCCGTCAAACTAAAAGCGAGAGGATGTTTTAAACTCCAGACGCAAATCCCCCCAACAAGCGCCCAAACCCAGAGCCAGAGAAGCTCGCTTCCTTGAGACCAAAAGGAAAATTGCCGATTTTCTCCCGAGATAATTCCCAAAAGCTGACGGATCATTTGTGCATGAACGATAACTCCTGACATTTGAAAGGCATTTTTTTGACGAGCGCCGCTATAGGGAGTTAAGATTAAATCTTTTAAACTAGGGGCGACGGTACCAATAAGAACAATTTTGTCCCGCACTGCTTCAGGAGGGATATCCCCTTCTAGGAATTGTTTCAGCCCGATTGACTCGATAATATTGCTGCGGCTACAATACTTCATTAAGATCTGATATCCCCGCGTATCTGCGGTTTGATAGCCCCCAGAATTGAACTGTAGCGCGACTAATTCTGTTTCTCCAAGAAATAAAGAGCGAGTATTGTAGCGAAAGGAAATGCCTTCTTTGCGACCGTAGGCTAAACTGACTCGCAAGGCAAAGGAATAGTAATCTCGTTCTTTTCCCGCCACAAAGAGAAGGTTGCGACGGAGGATTCCATCGCGATCGAGGGCAAAATCATTAAATCCGACTCTTTCATTTTCTACAGGGGGAGGAGGGGGAATATTGCTAACAATTTCTGTAATGGCGATGATATTTTCTGCTTGTAATTGCTTGACGAGGGCTTTTTCTCCAGGTGGTTTGGGGATATCTCGGTAAAGATCGAGCCCGATGACTCGAGGTTGATAGGATTGTAATTTCTGGAGGGTTTGGGCGAGAATGGCATCGGATAGCGGCCAGCCATAGCGGTGCAAGTCTTCTTCAGTAATGGCGATCGCCAACAAACGCGGATCGGGAGGTGCATCCCCTTGCAGTTGGACAAAGCGATCGAAAACTGCTAAATCTAAAGGTTCGATCGCCCCCAATTCTTGGAGTCCCCAAAATAGCCCCGTCACCACAGTGCTTGACGCGACAATAGAACAACTGGAAACCCAGATGATGCGAGAGAGCGATCGCAGGGGTTGAATGACTTTCACGAGTAAAATAAAGTGATGTAGATGATTTGATAAGTAGTTGGATAATAGTCTCAGGACTGTAACAAAACTCAATATTTGCTTACAATGGAGCAAAGAAACTCAATCGTCCTTCGATGCAAGCCCAATCCAGTACCCAAAACCCCTTTCTAACTCCCCTGATTCTCATATCCCCGTTTTTCCTGTGGGGGACAGCAATGGTCGCCATGAAAGGCGTTATTGCTGACTCAACGCCCTTGTTTATGGCCGGTTTTCGCCTTCTCCCCGCCGGAATCTTAATTTTAGCCGTAGCTGCAATTTTCAAACTTCCACAACCGAAAACATGGCGGGCTTGGGGGTGGATTGGTATTTTTGCCCTCTTGGATGGGTTAATGTTTCAAGGCTTTCTGGCTGAGGGACTAATGAGAACTAGCGCGGGTTTGGGGTCTACCCTTATTGACTCCCAACCCATCGCGATCGCCTTACTTTCGAGTTGGTTATTTGCAGAAGCGATCGGGTTTTGGGGTTTTCTCGGATTGGCGATCGGTGTTATTGGCATTGGTTTTTTGGGTTTACCCGATGAATGGATTATTGAGGGATTAACCCATTTTTCTTTCTCCGGTTTCGCCAATGGAGGGAACTTATTTAACAATGGAGAATGGTTGATGCTTTGTGCTTCCCTCTCAATGGCTTTGGGAACTATTAGCATTCGTTATGTCAGTCGCCATGCCGATCCGGTGGTAGCGACGGGATGGCACATGATTTTAGGGGGTTTACCACTGTTTGCTATGTCAGCATTCTGGGAGCAAAATCAATGGGTTAATATTGATGGTAATGGCTGGCTGGCCTTGGCCTATTCGACGGTATTTGGTAGCGCGATCGCCTATGCTTTATTTTTCTATATCGCTTCCAAAGGCAATCTCACCAGTTTTACCTCTCTAACTTTCCTAACCCCAATTTTTGCTCTGATTTTCGGTAATATTTTCCTTGCGGAAATTCTCAGTCCTCTCGAATGGGTAGGAGTCACCTTAACTCTTGTTAGTATTTACCTAATTAATCAACGCGATCGCCTCGATCGCATTTGGCAGAATTTTCGCGATCGCTACCTCTTCCCCTCTCTTCCGGTAATACGATAAAATGGGGAAAATAGCGACAAAATCATGGAATTGTTTGATCGCGTCTGGCGCGTTGTACAGTCAAATGTGAATAGTTGGGTAAGTGCTACTGAAGATCCTGTACTAACTTTGGAGAATACAGTGGATGAGATGCAGCAAGAATTGGTAAAAATGCGTCAAGCTGTTGCCCACGCGATCGCCACTCAGAAGCGCACAGAACGCCAAGTTATGCAAAACCGAGTTGCTGCCGAAGATTGGTATCGACGCGCCCATATTGCCCTTAAAGGAGGGGAAGAGGCGATCGCCAGAGATGCCCTCAACCGTCGCAAAACCTATCGGGATAATGCTACTCTTCTTCACAGTCACATTGAGCAGCAAAATGCAATTATTGTCAAACTCAAACAAGATTTACGCCTTCTTGAAGGTAAGCTCGCTCATGTTAAAATACAAAAAGATATGTATCTCGCTCGAGCTACTTCCGCAGAAGCAACCCGTCGCTTACACGAACTTTTAGAAAAAGGGGTGGGCAAAAGTACCCTTAATCTTATCGATCGCGTTGAAGAAAAAGTACAAACTTTAGAAGCCCGCGCAGAATTAGCCTCCCAACTCAGAAATGATTCTCTCGAAGGGAAATTTGCAAACTTAGAAACCTCTGCAATTATAGAAGCTGAATTAGCTCAACTCCGCCGACAAATTAATAATCAGTAACCGATCACTGAATTAATGACTTTAATCTACCCATATCCTCCTCTCAAATCTGGTATTCTTATTAAACGCTACAAAAGATTTTTAGCCGATATCGAACTAGAATCTGGTGAGATAATTACCGCCCATTGTGCTAATACTGGACCCATGATTGGACTTCACGATCCAGGTAGTTTTGTACAGGTTTCTCGCAGCAATAATCCTAAACGGAAACTTCCTTATACTTGGGAAATGATTTGCGTTAATGCGGAAACACAACCGACATGGGTTGGAGTTAATACTGCTATACCTAATCGGGTTATTAAACTAGCCTTAGAACAAAAATTATTACCCGAACTCGCACAACATTACGATACAATTCGTTCTGAAGTTCCTTGCGGTAGAGAAAAAAAGAGTCGTATTGATTTTTTTCTTAGCGATCGCGCAACTTCTACGGGCTATTTTCTTGAGGTGAAAAGCGCAACTTGGTCCCAAGGAAATATTGCTTTATTTCCCGATACCGTCACCACTCGCGGACAAAAACACCTGCGAGAATTAATGGGGGTATTAGGGACAACAAAGGCTGGAATTCTCTATTTTATCAATCGAGGAGACTGCGATCGCTTTGCACCAGGGGATCGCCGGGATCGGGTCTATGGAGAGTTATTGCGAGAGGCGATCGCCTCGGGGGTAGAAGTTTTTCCTTACCGCTTTGAAATCACCCCCCAAGGCATTTACTTTCGGGGTTTAGCAGAATTTGTGAGCTATCAACCCGCCGATAGTGACCCAAAGAGTGTAATATAGGGCAAGAAAAAACTTAACGCTTTTTTTCAGAATATCTTGAGGAAAGTTTTCGATGAGCCAAAAACTGAGAAGATTTGCGATCGTTCTTTTACTGATGTTTCCTTTAATTGGTTGCGATCGTCCGAGTTCTAATGCAACGGAAACAGACAGTCAAACAAGTTCTTATCAAGCTAGTGCAACATCGGTAGAAGAGAGAATAAATCCTGATTTTCGCAAATTACAAGGTGATGGAGTTTCTTTGTATTTACCTCCTGGATACGAAGGAGGAGATCCTCAGAAAGATATTGAAAAAATGGCTGTTAATTTAGAGGGTGCGGGTTCAGAATATGAAAATCTCAGTAGCGCCCTTAGAGAGACAAAAGATTTAGTTGCTTTAGTGGCTTTTGATAACAAAAATTCCCAAGGTGGATTTGTTACCAATGTTAATGTAACTTCTCAAAAGATGCCCCAAGGGACGAAGTTAGAAGAGTTTCAGCAAGCGATAAGTAACGATTTAGAACGAGTAGGTTATGAGATTTTAGCACAAGATGTTCAAGACTTAAAAAAATGGCAAGCTGGACGAATTACTGTTAAAATTGAAACGGGCAAAACCAAAATTACACAATTAGTTTACATTATTCTCGATCGCGGTATTTTTTGGGTTGTCACCTACTCTACCCCAACAGAAGAGTTTACCGATCGCGTCAAAGATTTTGAAGATAGTATTATTACCTTCAATATTCAAAATAATGAATAGATAATGCACAATCTCGCGATCTTGTCAAGTTTGTGATGAATAATTTTCAGATCCAGAAAATAGAGAGAGTCTTGGAGGTTGCGGCTAAACTTCCTGGCTATCAAGGGCGATTTCGAGAAGCTGAAATTTGCGATCCCAATGGTAGTATTATACCGAATTGGCACGCAAATTTTCAAAGATTGCGCCCTTTAGAGAGAGAAGAAATTCGCAAACATCCTAGTTTATTTTTAGCAAATGCGTCGGATCTTGTTTATCGGGGAATGACTAGCGGAAGTCAAGGAGAAAGTTTTGTTTATTTTGCGGGAGAAGCGTGGAATAATGCCAGAATTTCAGCCAGACAAAGAACATTATCTGGGTGGGGAATAGAGGAAAATGTTCCTATTCTTAATGTTGCGAGTCGTTTGTTTCCAGTACGATTAATGGATGGCTCTTTAATAGGTCAAATTGACCGAGAATTTATCAAGTTATTTTTAAGTTTACTACAAAATCGATTTAGAGTTATTCGCGGATATCCAAGTCAGTTATGCGAGATCGCAGCTTATGTATATCGTCGTTATTTCCCGCAGGTTAAAGCGGTTATTTGCACGGGAGAATGTTTATTTGAGTATCAAAAAGATTTATTAGAATCGGTTTTTAATGCCCCCGTTATTAATGAATATGGCTGTCAAGAAACGGGGATATCGGGGTTGACTTGTCCAGAGAAAAGATGCTTACATTTAGATCAAGAACGCTGTTTCTATGAAATCATTGATGATGAATTAGTGACAACGGATTTATTTAATGTAACAATGCCTTTAGTTCGTTATAAATGCGGGGATATTCTAGAATTAGATCGAGAGGGATGTCAATGCGATCGCAGGGGTATCACTGCTAAAATTAAAGGACGGGTTGAAGATAAGATTCGTACATTAACAGGAACTAAATATACTGGCGAAATTAATTTACCTTCCCTAGCAGGAATTTTAACTTATCAAGTTCGACGCAGAAAACATAAACAGGTGGAATTTTTATTACAACCGACTCAAAGCGATCGCCTTCCTCTCGAGGATCTGAAAAATTGGACAGATCCCATCTTTGGAGAGATTGAAGCACAAATTTATGTTCAATCTAGAGATATAATTGAGACAAAATCAGAATCTATTGGCGATCGCGAATGGATCGAGATGATTGGCGATCGCCCTTGGAATGAATGGCTTAATTCTCCCCAATTTCCAATTGGAGAAGCAAGGAAAATAGCACAATTACTTTATGAATTAATTAATCCTCGCTTAATTCTTTATTCAGGAATTGCACCATCAACGCGAGAACTAATCAATGATATCTTAAATTCACCATCTTGTCAAGATCTAGAAGTCGAGAAAATAACAGCGCGAATATTGTTGTTTTCTTGTTCTTTTTTAGCCGCAGATCCGCAGATTTATTCAATTTATCACCACGCAGCAGAACGCTTAAAAAGGACTGTTTCTCAAACAAACAACTTAGAGAATCCCTTACTCCTTGATCTGTTAATTCCTAGTTTATATTTAGAGGAGAATTTAGCGCGATCGCTATGGAATAATTATCTTTTTGAAATCAAAGGCGATCGCCTGATTCTTGATCGCTTTAATCTGCAAAATCTTCTCTATAGTTTTGAACCTGCATGGCGATTAGCAAATCGAAATAACAGTAAAATATCCCAGTCTCTCAGACCGATTTTATCTTTATTTATAGGGGATTTAGAGTTTTTTAGTTCCTGTTTTAATCTTACATTACTAGCATATTGGTGTCATTTAGTACATGATCGAGAGATTGTCAACTTAGGAGTTAAAGAAACTAGCGATCGCTTTTTTAGAGTCTGGTTGAAATGGCGTAAAGCAATGTTAGAAAATTCAGAAGATTTAGAGCAATATTTTGCTAATTTACAATCTATTGCTGAGACAAAAGAAGAGAAAGCCAGAATTAATTTAGAGCAAGGCTATTATACTCTATTCCTCAATCAAGAATTTAATGTTCGAGAATGGTTGAAAATCTTACAAAAATATGTAAGATTAAAAAATAAGGATCAGTCAGATCGAGTTATTGATTCAGCACCTTGGATTCCCATCTTGCGATCGCTGGCACAACCGTTACTCAATGCAGGAGAATTAGAGTTAGCCTATCAATGTCTGCTATTATCTGCGCTTCCTTCTCCTCATCAATCTAGCTTCGATCGCAGAAGCAAAGAAATAAACAAAAAACAGTCCGTCATTTCTGATTTATTTGTGATTTAATGAATATATTATCCCCTTCTACAATTACCTATTTGCCCAAAAATACATCGATTGCTGAAAATATATTAATCCCAAAATCTCCTTTTATTCTTCCCTTACTTCCTCCCTTAGAATTTCCCCTAGAAACTGCCAAAGAGAAGCCATTAGAAAACATTGCTTGGATGGGATCGAGAGAAGCGATCGCGCCAATTCTCTCTCAACTTAAAACCCCTGAATCTTGGCATTTTTTAAACGCGATCGCACTGTTAGAAAAAAACAAGATTGAGTTTTCTTGGAGTACAATGGCCTTGAAAGTACAACCCAAACTAAATTACTCTCCATCCTCTCCCAAGATAAGCAAAAACTCTCAAATTCTTGCTTTAATTCCTCATTATAATTGTCACCCTTGGTTGTATCGCTGTATTAAATCATTAGTCGATCAAACTCGACCCCCCGATCGCATTATCATTCTTGATGATAACTCTCCCGATCCTCCCATTACAATAACCGAAAAATTCCCTCAAGTTACCCTAGTTCGATCCTCTGAGAATGTGGGACCTTATCGTTTAATTCAACAAGCGATCGCAGATACAAATTATGATACTTATTTGTTCCAAGATGCTGATGATTGGTCAGCTAATATTCGCCTAGAAAAACTTTTGGAAACTGCGGAAAAGACAGGTGCAGAATTAATTGGGACGCAAGAATGGCGCGTCGATGAATTAGAATCTAAACTAACTCCTGTGTGCTATCCTTTAGATGTTAATAGGGCGTTGCAAGAAAAACCAGGTCATGCTTTAATGCACCCCAGTAGCTTAGTCTCGCGGGATTTAGTGATGCGTGTCGGAGGGTTTGCAACAGGATTAAGATTTGGAGGAGATACGGAGTTTTTATTGCGGGCAGTCTTTTCTGCAAAAATAGTTAACATTCCCGAATTTTGTTACTTTCGTCGAAAACGCCCAAATTCGCTAACAACAGCATTAGAAACAGGTTTGGATTCTCCAAAAAGAAAAACACTTTTAAAGGCATTAAAAGCCCGTGCAAAGGTAAATCAGAGAGAATTTCAAGCAGGGATGCAGCCGGATTTGACCCCCTTGGCGATCGCACAGCCCATTAAATTACATTATGTTTCAGGTTATCGCAACTGGACAAAATTACAATAATAATTATAATGGGGATAAAGATAGTTTTGTTTAAGATTTATATTTTCAGAAGATGACTTTTATTGATTCTTACTTTTGGCATACTTGGATTGATCGCTTCTGTACCATATTATTCATTTTGACAGTTCTCTGGGCATTTTGGTTTGCTGCCAAGATGGATTAGGTTGTGGATATAGGTTGTGGATATAGGTTGTAGATTAGATTGGTAGCATCAAAACTGTATTAGTTTAGAAATTCCAGAAGGCAAAAAGAATAAAAATAATTGCAAAAATTGCGATCGCAAAAATTCCTATACTGAGGATTGCCTTTTCTGATGTCGTGAGGGGAATCAATATTTTGGACATAATAACAACAGTAATGGGGATATTATTGAGCCGCAAACGTTGATAAAATTTCTTTTGATAACCATTAGCCTGATAAAATTTAAGGGCATTGAGAGAAGAACTAACCCAAAGTCGTCGATATCGTTTTGCAATAGCAACTTCCTCGATCGCCTGTAGAAGTTGTGTACCAATATTTTGACGGATGCGATCGGGATGAATATAGATACCATTAATATCGGCTGAATGAGAGGACAGACAAGAAAAACCAATGATTTTTTTCTGGGTAATATAGTTAGCTTGTGGAAAAGCGATCGCTGGTGTATCATGTTCTTCTGCGACAAAAACAATTTCTTGGCAATCTGTTCTTGCTTTCTCTTGAGTTTGAATTATTGCTTCAATTTCTGTTGCTGTATAATCCCCGGCAGAAAGAAACGTTAATGCTTGGGATTGTAGTTCGATAATTGTGGCCATTTCTTCTGGTTTTGCCAAGCGAATTTGAATTTTCATACTATCAGCTAACTCCCCTTGAACCCATAGTATATAATACTCTACAATTTTTGGAAAGTTGTAAGCCAAAGGAGCAACAAAATGTCAAATTCTGACTCAAATTCTTATCTTGTTTTCATCTGCGGTTCCGCCTTGAGAGGACAACCGGATCATCAAAACATCGCCGAAACGAAGTTTATTAAAGAAACTAAAACTGAACCTCGTTATCGCTTGCATTCTGTTGAAGATAAACATCCCGGTATCTATGAAGTCAAAGAAGACGGTATAGCAATACCAGGGGAACTTTATGAAATGACAGAGGAACAATATCAATATTTATTGGCGAATGAACCTCCTCATCTTTATCCCTTTCCTGTTACTTTAGAAGGAGGTGGAGAGGCGATCGCTATGCTCTATCCTCGGGAAATTATCGCAGAACGAAACTATCTTGATGTTTCTAACTATAATGGCTGGACGGCTTATAAAGCCAGCAAATCCTAAGATCGTCGTCTCAGAAACTCTCCCCGAGAGAGAGAGGCGATCGCACAGAAACAAGAATAATTTTAGAAAATTATTTTGTAACAAAAAATATGGCAAGGCTAAAATGGAACTAGCTCTTTATTTTTGAGATAAAACTCCCCTCATGAGCGATCGCGTTGCCTTGATTTTTTCTCTCCCAATTATTTTGGGGTTCAATAGCCTCACTGCCTTAGCCGTGAGGGCAAATTCCATTGAACCTGCATTCGATGGCACGGATACCCATGTTGATCGCAATAGTAACACTTATCTCATTCAAGGGGGAACGCAAACCGGAACTAATTTATTTCATAGCTTTCAAGAATTTGGTTTAAGTTCTGGAGAAATTGCTCATTTTCTCTCGCAACCCAACATCGAAAATATTCTGGCCAGAGTAACAGGAGGCAATCCTTCTCTTATTAACGGATTGCTGCAAGTGAGTGGCGGTAATTCTCATCTTTATTTAATGAATCCTGCTGGAATTATTTTCGGAAATAATGCCAGTTTAAATGTGCCTGGGGACTTTTTCGCGACGACAGCAACGGGAATTGGTTTTGGGGGCGATCGCGCTTTTCAGGCGATCGGCAGCAATGACTATGATAGTTTGCTCGGGATGCCCACCAGTTTTGATTTCGGAATTGATAATGCTGCACCGATTATTAATGCCGGAAATTTAAGCGTAGGAACGGGTCATAATATAATGCTAACGGGGGGAACAGTTATTAATACTGGGCAATTGAATGCACCAGGAGGAAATATCACGATCGCAGCCATACCGGGAACCAATCGTGTCAAAATCTCCCAAGCAGGAATGATTTTAAGCCTCGAACCGGATATTCCCACTTCAGCAACCGGAAATCCCTTAACCGTGACTGCCCTTGATTTGCCAGCTTTACTGGTAGGGGCAGAATCTCAAGGGATAGAGACAGGTTTAAAAACGAATAATACAGGAGAAATTCAACTCGCTTCTGGAGAAAATATCCCTTGGGAAACAGGAACGGCAATTGTTACGGGAAACGTTGATGTTAGTTTGGGAACATTAGGAAGTGGGGGGGGAAATGTAGGGATATTTGGCGATCGCCTGGGTCTATTTAACGCCAATATTGATGCTTCGGGAGACAGTGGGGGCGGTACAGTATTAATCGGGGGAGAATATCAAGGATTGGGAGATTTACCAACAGGCGATCGGGTTTATATTGATACCAATTCTACTATCAATGCTGACGCAATCTCTGAGGGGGACGGGGGACGAGTTATAGTTTGGGCAGATGAAATAACGGGATTTTATGGCAATATCAGTGCCAGAGGGGGACAGAATGGAGGGAATGGGGGGTTTGTAGAAACTTCGGGGAAACAAGACCTCATCTTTCGCGGCGATATTGATGTTAGTGCTTCCCAAGGTCAAGACGGATTTATTATTCTCGACCCGCAAGATATTAACATTGTTGCGGGAGCCCAAGCAAGTCAAGCTAATGATGCAGCACTTGCAGATAATCAGATTCTCTTTGCAGATGGCGGAGCAACAACCTTTACAATTTCTACAGGAACATTACAGAGTTTAAGCGGTACGATTCTTCTCCAAGCAACACAAGATATTTTTACCAATATTGGTGTTAACCTCAACTTTACGGCAGCAACTTCGGTGACTTTCCAAGCCAATAACAATATTTTTCTCAATAATGCCACGTTGAATTTTACGGGAGCTACTGCGATCGCCTTTATCGCTGATGCTGACAATAATAGTATTGGTGATGTTAATATGGCGAATGCTTCCACAATTAACACCAATGGAGCAGATCTGAGCTTGAGTGGAAATCAAATTTTCGTTCAGAATATCGATGCGGGAACGGGCAAAATAACTCTCAATGGCAAAAATGAAGTTACTTTTAACAATACTCCCACGATTTCAACCCAAGACCTGACCATTCGCAGCGATCGCATTGATCTCAATATTCCGACAACAATTAATGGTACAGGCAATCTCGTTTTAGAAACCGCTACGGCAAATCGAGATATCATTCTAGGAGGGACCGGGGCAACAGCAACAGCATTAGACCTGACTACAAGTCAACTGCAAACACTACAAAATGGATTTAGTTCTGTCACCATCGGTCGAAGCGATGGAACAGGGAATATTACTTTAAACGACCCAAATAGTTTAATCCAAAACACGCAGATTGCTGGAGCCGGTAATTTTATCGGTGCGAATCAAAATACAGCTTGGACGTTAACGGGAAGTAATAGTGGTAGTGTAAACGGTTTGGCGAATAGTTTGACTTTTAGCAATGTCGCCAAAATTACTGGAGGGAGTGGGAATGATACCTTTGCTTTCGCCAATGGTGTTAATTTTAATGGCAAGATTGATGGGGGAGCGGGTTTTGATACCCTTGATTATGCCAATTATGGCAATGCTGTTTCCGTCGATATCATTAACGGTACGGCAACAGGGACATTAGGGATCGCTAACATTGAAAATGTTATTTCGCCACCCGCTTCTGGAACAACAACAGCAACAATAACAGCAACAACAGCAACAACAACACCAACACCAATAACAACATCTTTACCTGCATCTCTCGTTGCTTCTCTCCAAACGCGATCGCTGTCCCCATTATCTCTGTTTTCCCTCAACTCAGATGACGAGTCTTTAGTATTATCTCGAGATCGTGTCGGTAATTTGCTCGATCGCGGCAATATCGAAGAGGCGATCGCAGCCTTAGATGCTTACCATTCTCAAAGTTTTTTGCGCTATTTTAGCAAGGATGAAGCCACCACCACCCCTTCTCTAAAAGACCTGCAATTAACCCTCCATCGCATGAGTGAGGAAACTGGGGAAATGACCGCAAGTTTGTATATTTTTAGCCGTAGCGATCGCCTCGATCTCATCCTCGTCCCCCCCACCAGTGACCCCATCCATTACAGCCTTCCCGATATTTCCCAGGAAACTCTCCTCGCGGAAATCTATAATTTTCAAAATGCGATCGCCCATCCCCTCCACCGTCGTAATACCCGCTATCTCGCCCCCGCACAACAACTCTACAAATGGTTAATTGCGATCGCAGAAAAAGATTTACAGCGCTTTAATATTGAAACGATTATGTTTGTCCTCGATGACGGCTTGCGAACCCTACCAATGGCAGCACTTCACGATGGTAATAAGTTTTTAATCGAAAATTATGCCATATCCCTCGTTCCCAGTCTGCATTTAATCCCTCCTCATTACGTCGATATTCGCAACAGTTCAGTTGTTGCGATGGGAATGTCAGAATTTACCAATAATGGCGCTTTACCGGCAGTTCCGGTGGAGATCAATACCATTGCTCAACAATTCAATGCCCCAGAAACCTTCCTCAACGAAACCTTTACTCTCAAGGCCGTACAACAGGAACCCCAACGCAACCACGCACAAATCGTCCATTTAGCCACCCACGGACAGTTTCAACCCGGTACTCCCTCCGAGTCCTATATTCAACTCTGGGATCGCCCTCTGACTTTGGAAGAAATGGGAGCATTAAATTGGGGAACAAAAAATATTGAGTTATTGGTCTTGAGTGCCTGTCGCACGGCTTTGGGAGATGAGAGTGCCGAGTATGGTTTTGCGGGGTTAACGATACAATCTGGGGTAAGTTCCGCCGTCGCTAGTCTTTGGTATGCCGATGATGCAGGCACTTTAGCATTAATGACAGAATTCTATCGTCAGTTGCGAAAAACACCAACCAAAGCACAAGCCTTACGACAAGGGCAAATGGCCTTAATTCAAGGAGAAGTGCGCTTGGAAAAAGAAGATAGTGAATTAGACAGTAAAAAAATTGGTGAATTAGTTAGTCCTTTCGGACGGGTGACACTACCCCCCGAGTTAGCAAATTTAGGCGATCGCGGTTTTCAACACCCCTATTATTGGGCCGGTTTTACGATGATTGGTTCTCCGTGGTAATCGCTTCCCGTTCCAATAAAGAAATAATCAGCATATCTCATGCAGTAGAATTGCTAACAAATGAATTAAGAGGTTATAAAGCAGTTGTTACACGGTACGAGTATATTTCTTGTGGGTATGATGGGGACTGGCAAAACAACCCTAGGACAATTACTGGCAGGTCGGCTGGGATATCGTTTTTTCGATACCGATGTATTAATCGAGCGGGTCGCCGAAACAACGATTGATAAGATTTTTGCAACCGAGGGAGAAAACTATTTTCGCTCTTTAGAGACTAAAGTGTTAGAACAAATTTGTGCTTATACCCAAAGTGTGATCGCCACTGGAGGTGGTATTATTCTCAAACTCGAGAATTGGGGATATTTGCACCACGGCTTGATTATTTGGTTAGATGCTCCAGTAGAAATTTTGGTGCAGCGCTTGCAGGAAGATAGATCTCGCCCACTTCTGAAAGATGGCGACTTATCTGAGAAACTTACTATCCTATTAGCAGAACGTCGTTCCCTCTACGCTCAAGCCGATCTTCACATTGCGATCGCGCGATCGCAACAAACCCCTCAAGAAATTGTAGAAGAAATCCTCGATCGCATTCCTTCCGTGTTGAAAAGAAAGTAGAAAGTAGTTGAGAGTTGAGAGTTGAGAGTTGAGAGTTGATAGTTGAGAGTGGGGAAGGATTTTAGGGGGCAGAAATGCGCTTTGGATCGCCTAGAACTTCTGATTTGTGGGGAGTTTGGGGTTTTCCATTGTTCAATGAACCGCTTCCCCACGCTTGTCCTAATTTTCGCAGGAGAATATCTTGTTGGGCGCGAAGTTCGTAAACATCGCTACCTTCATTAATAACCACAAACCAAACCAAACCTTGCTTTTGGGTAGGAAGAATTCCAGCTAAGGCACTCACCGCCCTTAATGTTCCCGTTTTGAACATCGTATTGGGGGGTAATTTGCGGCCAATGGTGGTACCTTGGCGATCGCGCCCTGCGACGGGAAAGAGATCCGCAACCCCTAATGGTTGGTCAGCCAATTGACGCTCTAAAGCAGCTAACATAGCAATAACTGCCCGAGGAGAAATGCGATTAGCTGTTCCCAAACCCGAGCCATTAATCAATTGAATCTCATCTTTAGGGACATTGGCAGCATTAGCAGCCAATTGTGCCACAGCTTGCGCTCCTCCTGCTGACTGTGCCAAAACTTCAGCCATAACATTATTGCTATAAATATTCATTTGCTTGAGAATATTGGCCAAAGTCATGGACTGATGGCGCAACAACAATTGAGAATCAATGGGCTGTGTAGCAGAAACAAGAACCTTTCCCGATATCTTCACATGGGGACGAGGTATCTTGATCGCCATTTTTTCATACTGTTTTTTGGCAACCTCCGGCCAACTTTCTGCATCGATCGCCTGCTGAAACAGTTGCCCGGCAATTTCCGGCTGGGTTTTATAGTTCATATAAAACGGTGCCGTAATTTGCAAATTCCCTTGCACTGCCTTGATGCCCGAGCGATTGAGAAATTCCCCGATGGCGATCGCCTCTTCCCAAACAAAAAAGGGATTTCCTCCTCCTTCAACGATCAAGTCTCCGTATAAGGTGCCGTTGCGAATTTCTCCCACCCGATAGATTCGCGTTTGAAAGCGATGGTCAAGTCCCCATTTATCAACAGCAGCAAGGGTTGTGGCAATTTTAGTCAGAGAAGCCGCCGACAAAGGAACCTTATCATTACGAAAAGCTAATTTAGTCATCTCCGCTTGCAGCAAAACCCCTTGACCTTGGGGAGAAAAACCTTTGCTGGCTAAGTCTCGCAGGTATTGCTGCAAGATTTCCTCCGCTTCCGGATTGGGTTCCTTGGGTAATTGGAAAATTTTCGCTTCTTGCCAAGACAAGGTTTGGACAGTTTTGATTTCTGGCGGTCCGAACAAAACTGACAGAAGGCTCAAAGTGCTTAAGACGCTAACAATTCCGTACATTTAGTCAGTTATCAGTCGATCGACAACAACCCATAATAAATCATCAACAATAATAACCGTAATCTGATAAAATTTTCGTTACGGCTTCTATACACTTCGAGCAATGGCATCCACAAAGGAACGAATTGCAATTGACGCAATGGGGGGAGACCACGCCCCTGACGAGATTGTTGCTGGTGCAATTCGAGCAGCAGAAGAATTAGACGTTCGCGTTTTGTTGGTGGGAGATCCCCAACAAATTCGAGCTTGCATGGAAAAACACGGTCAAAAACACGGTCAAAAACACGGTCAAAAACACGGTCGTCGCGATCGCGAAGAATCTGGCAATACTGAACCCGATTTCGGGGCTAATATTGAAATTGTCGCTGCCGAGGATGCGATCGCCATGCACGAAGAAGCCACGGGGGTACGACGAAAACCCAAGGCTTCAATCAATGTGGCCATGGATTTGGTTAAGCAAGGCAAGGCGGATGCCGTCATTTCTGCGGGTCATTCTGGGGCGGCGATGGCATCAGCTTTACTGCGCTTGGGTCGTATTAAGGGCATCGATCGCCCGGCGATCGGCGCTATTTTCCCCACCCTCCTGGCCGGAAAATCTGTCATTATCCTTGATGTGGGGGCAAATGTAGATTGTCGTCCCAAGTATTTAGAACAGTTTGCCTTAATGGGAACTATTTATAGTAAATACGTGCTAGGGGTGGAAAAGCCTCAAGTCGGTTTGCTCAATATTGGTGAAGAGTCTTCCAAAGGAAACGATCTGGCTTTACGAAGCCACGAACTTCTCGAAGCCAATCCCGAAATCCCCTTTATTGGCAATGCAGAGGGACGAGATGTTCTTTCGGGCAACTTTGATGTTATTGTCTGCGATGGTTTTGTGGGCAACATCCTCCTAAAATTTGCTGAAGCTGTTGGTGAAATCTTATTGCAAATCATCAGAGAAGAGCTTCCCCAGGGGATTCGCGGGCAATTAGGGGTGGGAATACTCAAACCTAATTTGAAGCGCCTTAAACAACGGGTCGATCATGCCGAACATGGCGGTGCTTTACTGTTGGGGGTAGACGGAATTTGCATTATCAGTCATGGTAGTTCCCAAGCACCGACTATTTTTAGTGCTATTCGTTTGGCTAAAGAGGCGATCGACCATCGCGTTCTCGATCGCCTACACGCAAACTATAGTCTGGAAAAAACCAACTAAAAAAGAGATTTTATTTTTTCTAGAAAGCCAGCAAATTTGATGATGACCGATGAAGGAGGACAACAGATTTTGAAACAATTTAGGGCAGGAATTGCGATCGCCGGAAGCGGGTCGGCTACTCCAGCAGCAACCCTGGACAATCACCAACTTTCCCATTTAGTAGAAACCTCGGACGAGTGGATCAGAACCCGCACGGGGATTGGGATGCGGCATCTGGCTTCTCCCCAGGAAACCTTGAGCCAACTGGCAGCAGAAGCGGGAAAAAAGGCGATCGTTATGGCAAATCTTGCCCCAGAGAACATCGATCTGATTGTTTTGGCGACTTCTACTCCCGATGATTTATTTGGCAGCGCGGCGAAAATTCAAAGCGAAATTGGCGCAGTGAGTGCGGTGGCCTTTGATTTGACGGCGGCTTGCTCGGGGTTTGTTTTTGGTATGGTAACGGCAGCACAATTTATTCGCACGGGGGTCTATCGCCATGTTTTACTCATTGGTGCAGATGTTCTGTCTCCTTGGGTAGATTGGAGCGATCGCGCTAGTTGTATTCTGTTTGGGGATGGTGCGGGGGCGGTGGTGATGCAGGCAACGGAAGACCGCGATCGCTTGCTCGGTTTTTCTCTTCACAGTGATGGTCACAAAAATAACACGCTTAACTTATCTTTTCAGGGCGAAAATCTAACCTTAGTGAATGGAGTTGAAGTGAGGCAGGGAAATTATCAATCGATTACCATGAATGGGCGTGAAGTCTATCGCTTTGCAGTAGACAAAGTACCAGAGGTAATTTCTAAGGCACTCTATAATGCCGAACTGACCACAGAGGCGATCGACTGGTTGCTTCTCCATCAGGCCAATCAACGCATTATGGATGCGGTGGCCAATCGGTTGAATATATCTAGGGAGAAGGTGATTAGCAATTTAGCCAAATATGGCAATACTTCGGCGGCTTCTATTCCCCTTGCTCTCGATGAAGCAGTACGAGAAGGGAAGGTTAAAACTGGCGATCGCATTGCGGCGGCGGGTTTTGGCGCAGGTCTGACTTGGGGTGCTGCAATTTTTGAGTGGGGAATTTAATTATTTAATTTAGTTTTTGATTATTGGCTTTCTCTCTTTTTCTGTACGCGATCGCGGTAGTTCTCAAATTCGCACTTCTCAAGTTTTACCTGAACTGGCGATCGATTGTGCTAGTAAAACCTCTAGACCATTTTAGTGTACACTGAATTCGTTTTTGGCATTAAGTGTTAGCAAAACATGGATAAAGAACAGAGAAAAGCCTATTGGAGTGCCAATATCGCTTTAATTCGGAATCTTTTGATTGTTTGGGCGATCTCATCCATTGGGGCGAGTATCCTTTTCGTTAAAGTCCTTAATCATATTCGCATTGGAAACCTTCCTTTCGGATTTTGGATGGCACAACAAGGGACGATTTTTATCTTCGTGATCTTAATCTTTATTTATGCCTTCCAAATGGACAAACTCGATCGCAAATATCGAGTCGATCGCGACACCTCTAGCACAGAAGAAGAATAAACTTTAAAACCTGAAAACCATGACTGTACTTTAGCTTCTGCAAGATAAAGCCAGATTTGCTTAACTCGAACTGACGTAAACTAAGAAAATTGCATTGCGATCGCAGCCATACCGATAAGTTTTCTGCTACCATAACGAGCGATAAAACCTGCATTTGCGATCGCACTGCCTTAAATTTATGAATCCTTCCGAATTATCCCCCGAATACGTTCACCAACAACTTTATTGGCGTTATGCTGTCAAAAAGTTTGATGATTCCAAAACAATTCCCGATGAAGTTTGGAAAGTATTAGAACAAAGTCTTGTCCTTGCCCCTTCTTCCTTTGGGTTGCAACCGTGGAAATTTTTTGTCGTTCGCGATCCCGCCATTCGCCAACAATTATTGGCACATTCTTGGGGACAAAAACAAGTCATTGAAGCCTCTCATCTCGTCGTTTTAGCCATCAAAAAAGATCTTAACGCCGCCGATGTCGATCGCTACCTTCAACGCATGGCAGAAGTCCAAGAAATCCCCATCGAGAACCTACAAGGATTTGGGAATATCGTCAAAAATTTCCTCGAAAAACCGCCCTATCCCCTCGATATTAATGCTTGGTCAACCCGACAAGTTTATATTGCCCTGGGACAGTATATGACTTGTGCGGCTATGTTGGGAATCGATACTTGTCCGATGGAAGGATTTGTCCCCGATAAATACGATGAAGTATTAGGATTAACAGGAACGGACTATAAAAGCGTTGTTGTTTGTCCCGCAGGATATCGCGCCGAAGATGATAAATCTGCAGCCCCTAAAAAAGTTCGTTATGCTACCGAAGACGTAGTGCAGTATATTTAATTGATTGATCGCGCCAATTTGTTTGTAGTAGGGGCATTTTGTTCAAGCAAGATTGTCCCACTACACAAATAGCACCCTGAACTAGAGGCAATCAACCAAACCTATCTTAAATGTCAAAAGAGGACTCCCGTTAGAGCCGACAGGCTTAACGGCGAGATGAATTTTGACCAGCAAATAAAACCGACCCAAGGGAGTCAGTTTGCCAGTTCTGATTGACGATTGATTACTATTGCAGCACTTCAACCTTTACAGGAGCAACCCCAGAACCAACCATATCAATCGCTTGTGCGGCACCTTGAGAAAGATCGATAATTCGTCCCCTGATAAAAGGACCGCGATCGTTGATGCGAACTACCACAGCACGATTATTGTTAAGATTAGTAACTCGTACTTGCGTGCCAAAGGGAAGGGTGCGATGTGCCGCACTTAACCCATATTGATTGTAAATTTCGCCATTAGCACAGCGATTGCCATGAAAACCGGGACCGTACCAAGAAGCCATACCGCGATGGGTGCGAAGGGCGGAAATCTCACTTTGAGGGAAAGTTGCAGTGATTTCTTTAGCAGGAGTTCCGGCGATCGCCAAAGAAGACCAAACGAGTCCTCCCCCTATGGTTGCCAAACCGAGGGAAATAGCAAATATTCTCTTCATTGATTTATTAGGAGCCTAAAAATGACAGGATTTAGGATTATGGATTGACGCAGTTCATAAGATTGCGATCGCGTCGCGTTGTCACCCTGACAATCTGGTACCTCGAAAATCACGCGGCAATTGCAAGCAATCTTTATTCTCATTCTTTAGAATTCCCCCTAGTTTCCGGAGAATCCCAAAAAAGTGTAAAGTTTAGAAAATCTAATTGTTTGAGAGTCCTTAGATAAAGAAATATTGAGATTGTTCGAGTCCTGAAATCCCTTGCTAACCCGTGAATAAAGTGAATTTGACGAAACCATACAACTCGCTTATAGTTATCAAACGACTTTTTCTCTCTTGCCCTAGAAGACTATGCACGATTTCCTTCCCATCGCCTACTTTGAAAACAAATTTGTTCCTTTTGCAGAAGCTAATATTTCCATAGCGACCCACGCTCTGCACTACGGAACTGGAGCTTTTGCCGGAATGCGAGCCATTCCCGATCCCAATGACTCCGATCGCATCCTCCTCTTTCGCTTAGATCGCCACTGTCAGCGCCTTTCCCAGAGTGCCAAGTTCTTACAGTACGATTTACCTGCCGATAAGATTCAACATATTTTGGTCGAATTCATTCAACAAAATAAACCTCAAGTTTCTTGTTATATTCGTCCTTTTGTTTATACTTCCGGCTTAGGAATTGCACCGCGACTTCATAAGATTGAAAAAAACTTTTTTGTCTATGGTTTAGCTTTAGGAGATTATTTATCTCCCGATGGCGTAACCTGTCGTTTTAGTTCTTGGTATCGTCAAGAAGACCGCTCTTTTCCTTTACGAGGAAAGATTAGCGCTGCCTATATTACCTCTTCTTTAGCTAAAACTGAAGCTGTTGAATCTGGCTTTGATGAAGCGATTTTAATGAATTCTCAAGGCAAAGTTTGTGAAGCCTCGGGGATGAATATTTTCATGATTCGCAGAGGGGAATTAATTACCCCAGGATTCGATCAAGATGTTTTAGAAGGAATTACCCGCGATAGTATTCTCATTTTAGCTAAAGATATGGGAATTCCCGTTGTAGAACGGGCGATCGATAAATCTGAACTCCTCATCGCTGATGAAGTTTTCTTAAGCGGAACCGCCGCGAAAATTGCCCCTGTCAAACGCATCGAGAATTACGAATTGCCCCTAGAAAAGCCCATTACTACCCAATTACAAGCTAAACTCGTCGCGATTACGGAAAATCGCGATCGCCATTATCAAGACTGGGTTCATGCTGTGGCGATCGGGCGATCGGGGGATTAAATGGGGGAAAAAAGAAAATTGTTAATTTTCCTCTTGACAAACGCGAAAATAAACTGTAATAATTGATACAGAAACAAAATAAATCGTTCATCCCAGTTTTTAGAGAATCCAATTTCAGAGAATCGGGACGGAAGTAGGGCAGTAACCCGAAGGAACGCGCCTCAAATCTAAGTATAAACCACAGATTTAGAATGGAGGCGAAGGCCATGAAACTCTTTTATCGCGGACATAGCTACACGGCTCATACTCATGCCATCCCCGCTACCGATGTTACTGTAGAAGGAAAATATCGCGGCGCTAATATTACTTGGCATAATAAGCAGGCACGGGTTAAACACTCAGACCAACTCACTTATCGTGGGGTTCGGCATACTGGCGGTTAAACGCAAGTATCGGAAGGGTGTATTGCCTACACCCCTACCTCGGTAAACCCAACTGTAGGAGGGCAATACTTGCATTCTCAAATTATGGTTAATCATCAGAATGTGATGTAACTTGAGCATACTTGAGGGAGAGAGGCTATAGTCTCTCTCTCTCTTTCTCTATTACAATTTTAATTCAGAAAGAAGAACCGCGAACCTGAGTAACGAGGTGAATAAGTTCAGGTAGGATAAGTTTGTCGATCGCTAACTTCACAGCATTACTTGATCCGGGTAGGGAAAAAATTAAGCGTTGGCGATAAATACCTGCAACAGTACGGGAGGCGATCGCCCTCGAGCCAATTTCTTGATAACTTAAATAACGAAAAATCTCCCCAAAACCGGGAAGTGTTTTTTCTAGGATACCCGCTAGAGCGTCATAGGTTGTATCTCTCGGAGCAATTCCTGTCCCACCATTAAAAATAAGAACTTCAATATTAAGGCGATCGCACAGCATTTGGACTTGTTCTAAGATTTGTTCGGGTTCATCTTTAACGATTTGATATGCCTCAATACGATGACCTTGCGCTTGTAGTAACTCCTGAATGAGTTGGCCGCTGCGATCGGTTTGAGGAGTGCGAGTATCGCTTGCAGTGACCACAGCACAACCAATAGAACGAGGTTTAAGATCGGGATGAGGAGACATTTAATAGTTGAGAGTTGAGAGTTGATAGTTGATAGGTAAGTAGTTGATAGTTGATAGTTGATAGGTAAGTAGTTGATAGTTGAGAGTTGATAGTTGATAGTTGATAGGTAAGTAGTTGAGAGTTGAGAGTTGATAGTTGATAGGTAAGTAGTTGATAGTTGAGAGTTGAGAGTTGATAGTTGATAGGTAAGTAGTTGAGAGTTGAGAGTTGATAGTTGATAGGTAAGTAGTTGATAGTTGATAGGTAAGTAGTTGATAGTTGAGAGTTGAGAGTTGAGAGTTGATAGGTAAGTAGTTGATAGTTGATAGTTGAGAGTTGAGAGTTGATAGGTAAGTAGTTGATAGTTGAGAGTTGAGAGTTGATAGTTGATAGGTAAGTAGTTGATAACTAGGAGAAGATAAAGGATGAGAGATCAATAGAACTTACGCAGCCAGGGAGCGAGACGCTCCCACTCCCATATTCTATTGTTATGGTAGTGCGGACATCTTGCCCGCTAATGCGTAAGTTCTAATCAAAAAAATCAAGTTTGCTTCCTCCTCTTCTCCTGTTTCCCCTATTTTTGACTGCCAGTAAATTCTAATCCTTGTTCTTCAGCATAACGCTCCATGAAGCGCATAAAGCGATCCCATTCTTCAGAAGATCGCATAATTAATAAGACTTCAATTCCGACGGCTTTTCCGTTGATAAATTTGGCTTTGACTTCTCGCGTGACAATTTCCCCCTCTTCATCGATGAGATAACATCCTGTAATATCATCGTTATAGTCAGGAGCAAGAATTTTGGGATTTTCAAAGTAAAATGTTGCAGTGCCACTACTTTCATCCTTGGCTCGCGTTAAACGGACGTTAGGCACTTCTTCCTCAACAACGCCTCTAGAAAATTGAATTTGAGCAGTCATTCCGGTTTTTTCCTTAACATTTCGCAACTTTTTTCTAATAAAGTATATCCCATTGCGTTCCTTTTGTCGCATTGGGGAAATGGGGAAGAGAATACAATTTACCGATTACCTTGTACCATTACCGATTAGCTATCCCCATAAAACCGATGAACGCAAATACTGAAGCCCTTCGCCAAACTTTACTCGAATTATTGGTACAATACGCCTATAAAGAGGGAGATTTTCTGCTTTCTTCCGGACAGAGCAGCAGCTATTATATTAACTGCAAGCCAGTGACCTTGAAAGCAGAAGGCGCATTGGCGATCGGAAAACTATTATTTTCCCAGCTTCCCGAGGAGACGCAAGCTGTAGCAGGGTTGACTTTAGGTGCAGATCCGATCGTTACTTCTGTTAGTCTGATTTCTGCCTTAGAAAATGCTCCTATTCCTGGTCTGATTATTCGCAAAGAAGCGAAAGGACACGGTACAAAGGCTTATATTGAAGGTCCCAGTTTGAAAGTGGGTGCGAAAGTTGTTGTCTTAGAAGATGTTGTTACAACAGGAAAATCGGCTTTGTTAGCAGTACAACGCTTGCGCGATGCAGGATATACGGTTGAATGGATCGTCGCTTTAGTCGATCGCGAGCAAGGTGGACAAGAATTATACGAGTCAGAAGGATTAAAATTTAAGACTCTCTTTTCTATAAAAGAACTGAAAAGCAATTATCAATAATTGATTCCCTACTCCCTACTCCCTACTCCCTACTCCTAATGATTAGCTATCTCAGAGGAAAAGCGATCGCCTTGACCAAAACCCTCAACAAGCGCGTTATTTTAGTGGTTGAAACCAACGATATTGGTTACGAAATACAAATTACATCCCGTTTAGCTAGGCAAATTCCCATCGGTACGGAAGAAATAACGCAAGTCTTTACCCATCAACAAGTTCGCGAGGATAATTTGATTTTATATGGTTTTTCTGCCGCAGCCGAACGCGATTTATTTCGCCAATTGATCGGGGTTAGCGGAATTGGCGCACAACTGGCGATCGCCTTAATTGATACCCTCGGATTAACAGAGTTGGTGCAGGCGATCGTGACGGAAAATACTCATCTTCTGGCAAAAACTCCTGGTGTAGGCAAAAAAACTGCCGAACGCATTGCTTTAGAATTAAAAACAAAACTGTCACAATGGCGACAAGCTGCGGGAATTTCTCTTTCAACTTCTTCCGTGGGACCCTCATCAGAAATTCAAGAAGATGTAGAAATGACTCTCCTTGCATTAGGATATGAGAATGAGGAAATTCAACAAGCACTTTCTGTTTTGAGTACAGACGCACAATTACTGAAAAATCCTGCATCTGAGGAATGGATTAGAAGTGCGATCGCCTGGTTGAGCCAGTAAGATTTCCTCGCGCTAGAGAAAATTCTCAACATTTAATGATTAGTAATGTTTAATAAATTTTTTGGTACAATCAAATTTCAGTTATTAGTTTTATTAGTGGGAAGTACCTCGATTCCCGTTTTGATTGTGGGGATTTACGGGATTTATTCTTCAACCAATGCTCTCTCGAAAGTTGCCACTACTCAAGAACAAAATCGAGTCAAGGAACGCAAAGAAAAAGTAACTACATTTTTAGAAGGGATTGAAAATGATGTTTTATTCTTAAGCAAAGTACCTCCGATTCAAGGGATGATTCGTGCTGAAGCAAATGAAGGTGTTGATACCGAGAATAGTTCAACTTTTGAACAGTGGCAGAAGCGACTTAATGAGATTTTTTCTGCAAAGTTAGAATCAAAGTCTTACTATTTTAGTCTGCGCTATATTGATAAAAAAGGGGATGAAATTGTTAGAGTCGATTCTGAAGATAATGATGTGAAAATTATTCCGCGATCGCAGTTACAAAATAAAGCAGATCGTCCCTATTTCCAAGATACAGTAAAATTATCTGAACGGGAAACCTATGTCAGTCCTGTTGATCTCAATCAAGAAAGAGGAGCTATTGAATATCCCTATAAGTTAGTAATTCGTTATGCGACTCCTATTTTCGATCCTGCGGGCAATCATCAAGGGTTAATTATCATCAATGTATCAGCAAAACGTTTGGTTGATTTTATCAGAAATGAAGATAAAGATAAGAATACAGAAATTTTTGTTATTAATCAAGATGGATATTATGTTTATCATCCTGATTCTAACAAAGAATGGGGCTTCGATCTAGAACGCGATGATAATTTTTCTCAAGATTATTCTGAAAGCATTGCCAAGCAAATTTTAGAGAGCGATCTCGGCTATATCGATCGCGGAACTGACAAATTAATTAGTTTTGATACGGTGGTTCTCAATGAAAAAACGGGAGCATCTTTAAAGATTATTTATCTCGTTCCCAAAGCGATTGTTTTTCAACCTATTGCTAATTTTAGATGGGTTGCCAGTTTGGTGATTCTTTCTTCTCTAGCGCTTGCATTGGCGATCGGAGTGACTAAAATTCAACAATTAAGCAATCTTATCAAACAATTAAGCGATCGCGTTTTAACTGCTTGTCACGAAATTGTCACGACTATGATCGGCCAAGAAAGAATCTCGACGGATCAATCAACTTCTACGAATCAAACTAAGATTATTATGGACGATCTGGGTATCGTTGCGCGTCAGTCGGAGGAGCAAGCACAATCATCTTTAATTTCAGCCCAAAAAGCCTTAGAAATGACAGAAAGTGGCAATAGTTCTGTAGAAGAAAACATTTTTAAAATGTCTGAAGTTCGAGAGAAAGTAGATGCGATCGCCAAACAAATTGCAACTTTAAATCAAAAAACCAATGAAATTGGCAAAATCTCTCAATTAGTCTCTGAAATTGCCAATCAAACCAATCTTTTAGCCTTAAATGCTTCTGTAGAAGCAGTTCATGCAGGAGAACATGGTAAAGGGTTTTCTGTGGTAGCAGTAGAAATCCGAAAATTAGCCGACCAAAGCAAAGAATCTGCCGATCGCATTAATGGTATTGTGACAAATATTAACAAGGAAATTAATATCGTTGTTCGAGTGGTCAAGGATGGCGATCGCACGGTGGAGGAAGGGGTGAAAATTGCGCGATCGACAGATTTGGCATTTAGTGAAGTGAAAAATGCCGTCAATGATGTGGTTTTGAATAATCAACAAATTGCTATGAATTTACGTCAGCAAGTTGCAGCTATTCAGGTGGCGATCGATGCTGTGGATGCGATCGATCGCGGAGTCAGAGAAACTGCAACAGGAGTCAGTCAAACTCGACAGGAAACAGAGAAATTGAATCGAACGGCGATCGATCTTAAACAAATTGTTTAGTTGTTGGTTGTCCGATCGTGCAGTTGTATTAAATTAAATTATGGTAAAATGAATATTCATTCTAATGTAGAAATTGATGGCACGCTTAATCCCTGTAGAAATGATTCCTAACTCTTTATGGAGCAAAGAAAATTCTCTTTTGCATTTACCCCCACAGCTAGTTTCAAGCTGGACGATGCTTTTGGACAAATATGGGTTGAGAGAAAAAGCAATGACAGAAGCCCCAAAGGGATTTGAGGGAGGTATGAGCAAGGAAGACACTGATAATCATTTAGCATGGCGATTTACCGGTTCATCAGCAAGAGTTATGCTAACAATACTCGATCCAGAGCAGAAATTATTCAATATTCCTGATGTATTTGCTCGTGTATTTTCTGGTAATAAAGTATTTTTAGCAGATTTGCCATGTGGATCTGGAGCAGCATCAATGAGTATTCTTTCAGTACTTTGTGAGTTACGGAAACAAAGTCGAGTACCACGGATGCCACTTCATATAGTAATCGTTGGTGGTGAAATTTCAGAGTATGCACGAAATTATGCAAAAGAAGCCTTAGAGTCTCTAATGATTGAATTAGAAGCGCAAGCTATTACAGTTGAGTTTGATATTATTTCATGGGATGTATGTGATAAATTTTCAAATACTGCACTCATCAAACAATTAACAAGAAAAAGTACAGATTGTTCAGCAAAACTTTTAGTTATGGCTAATTTCTCTGGCTTTTTAGAGCGTGAGCAAAAATGGAAAAAAGCAAGCAAACAATTCGACGAACTTTTTCGACATAGTTTAGATGATAACAGTATTGCTCTTTGGATAGAGCCGAGCAAGAATAATGTAACCAAGGAAGGTCAATTTTTTTCCCGCTTAATTAATTGGTTTAACCAACAATTCTCTAAGTTCATTGGCAACGAAAAAGAAAGTAAGCAAAATAGCTATGCTGATTCATCCGTTAACGTAAATCATCCACTGATGGATGGTGCATTTAGAGTCAATTTAGCAGTCATTCGATTCGATCTTCCTTGAAGGAGTTAATTATGAAACCAGAAAAACTAGCAGTTAGAGCAATTAATCAGTATAGACGGCGTGACATACTTGCCTATCTTGGACTACGCTATTATTTGGATAATGATTGTGCAAAGAATGATATTTGGGCTAGAGATATCTCAACGCACCTTGTTCAGACACGAGAATTACCTGTTTATTTTCGGTCTTATCATTTCAAGAAAATGGCTGATAATAATATTGATGTAGTTTACAGAAATATTTATTTACCAGGAGCAAATGAGATGTTTGCTGAATCAGCATTGCTCTATGAATGTTCTCTAGATACTGCTTTTCAAGCATTACCCTGTGTTTATAGTTATCCTTTTCCAGACCCGTCTACCAAGGAAGGAATATTTAAAAATTATTTTCCTAAATTTCAGGAACGCAATCATTCTATTATACACTTTTGCAAGAGTTCTAATCATGCAAGAGTTCGCTATACTGATATTAAAAAATTTTATCCCAGTATATCCTATGAATTTGCACTCAAAACATGGCGAGCGGCTTGCAATCGCTCCAAGCTCTCTACTAAATTTCGCGACCTTGGAGAAAAATTATTAACACAATATGCTGAGATAGCCAAAGCTCATAATGAAGGTTTGGGTTTACTTACCGGTCCTATGTTTAGTCATTTGATTGCTAACTTAGTTCTTTTTGAGGTCGATCGATTAATGTCTAAATATATGAAAGGCAAATATTGGCGATATGTAGATGACTTTGTTCTTGCTGGTGATGTTGAGCAAATAAAAGTAGGGCGCAAGCAATTAAGTAAAATATTAACGGATATGGGTTTTTCATTACACGACGAAGGTAAAGATTTTGAGGTTGAATCTACTGTATGGCTTAAAGAGACAAATAATATCGATCCTTCAAAAAGTAAAACTTGGATTAGCTTAATTGCAAATATTAAGCGATTTTTAATTGCCAAGCCAGAAGAGAGAGTCAATCTCGAACGAGCTTTCTCTCAATCGGAGATTAAAATATCATTACTTGACTACTCAAAGGTAGTATCAGAATCATCATATCTTAAACAAGTCTACGATAGGTTGGCAAAATATTCACTGACTGTAGATAAGTTATTAAATGATGCTCTTCAAGCAAAAAATATTTATCATGAGGAAATCAATATTCTTCTGGATAAAAACCATAACCTTGAAGGGTACGCAAGAAAACAATTAATATCAAAACTTCGCTTTTATGCTAAACGATTAAGTTATCTTGCGACTTCAGATACTCTTGCTATACTAAGCCCTGCCCTTTCTAATTACCCAGAATTATTGTTGGAATCAAGAGTAATGCGTACCCTTTACTCTCAAGATATATCTTCATTAATTAAATTAGGAGCTAATGCTGTTCAGGCAGCTGCTCAAATACTACGGATTCAAGGAAATCCAGTCACTTGTTCTCTTGATTCATTTGGAGAAGTTGAGCTTCAAGGTTTAGCAATTTTGCGACTCAATGGTATTGAGATTAAATTCTCAGATAATAGGGATAACCACACCAAGCTCGATCCTCTCAATCAGTTTGCATTAGATATAAATTCAGCAGAGTTGATGAGATCAAATGATTTATTTATCAAAGAAATTGCCTGTATTCGTGGAGTTGACAAACGATTAAAACACACTGATATACTAGATAGTGCTTTTGATAGAGATGAACCTCTCAGTTTTGATATAATCGATCAATTACAAGCATCTAGTTATTTCTAGGTTTTAATATTATGAAAAGATAATTATGAAAATTTTAATTCTCGATACTGAAACAACTGGACTCAATCCAAATAGCGATCGCTTGTTAGAAATAGCAGCAATTTTATGGTCTGTAGAGCATCGTTGTATACTCATGCAAGCGAGTACCTTAATTTGTTACGAACCAATAATTGAGAACCCGGCTGAACCGATTAATGGTATACTATCTCAAACACTTGAATTTACTTTTAACTATAAAAGTGGGTTAAAAATGATCGTGCAAATGTCTTCGTTTGCACTTTATATTTGTTCTCATAATGCTAGGTTTGATCGTGCATTTTGTCAAAATGTCGAAGGGCTAGAACTTCCTATGGACAATTGGATCGATACCCAGGATATCATTTATCCTAAATCTCAATATAGCAACAGTACCAGCTTAAGTAATTTAGCGATTATTCATGGTATCCCAATTTTGAATGCTCATCGCGCTCTCAGTGATTGTCAAGTCTTAGCTAATCTACTAACTTTAGTCCCCGATTTAGAAGTACAATTATCGAAAGCTGCTCGACCCAAAGTTTTAGTTAAAAGTTTGGAAGAAAAACCCGGCAGATTGAGCAAGAAACATGGATTTCGATGGAACTCAATTATTCCTTTAGCTTGGGCAAAATATATGCCGGAAGAAGATATCCCCTTGCTACCATTTAAAGCAATTAAAGTTTACAGTTGAAGCGATCGATCGCATCTCCAATCCTTGAAAGTGGAAAGTGTTTGCATTGCTAGTTATCAAACTTTAACCCCTTCGATATCTTCATCAATGCGATCGTATAAATCCCGTAACTTTTGTAACTTCTCTTCATTCGGCTGCCAAAAGCCCCGACCATTTGCCTCTAACATACGTCCGACAACATTACGAAAGGCTTCTGGGTTCGCTTCTTGTAAGCGTTTTGCCATCTCTGCATCCAACGCATAGGTATCGGCTGCTTGGTCGTACACCCACTCATCAGTAAAATCGGTGGTCCCTCCCCACCCCAGCAGGGCCGTCATGCGCTGAGAGATTTCGTAAGCACCCCCACTCCCTTGATCTGCCATTGCTTGCGCCCATTTGGGGTTTAATAGCTTAGTACGGTATTCTAAGCGTAACAGGTCTTCTAATTTGCGGGGGGTGGTATCTTTCGAGAAACTCTCCACAAAACTCGCATTTACCCTCTTCCCACTGCGCTTTTCTGCTGCTTTTTTCAATGCACCTGTATTGGCGTAATATTCCTGAATATCCGTTAAACCGTATTCTACCGAGTCAATTTCTTGGATGATGCGATCGCATTTCCCCAATAATTGCTGCAAAACTTCTGGCCTTGCTTCTCCCTTATCCTTGCGTCCATAACTAAACCCATTACGGCTTTCCCATGTCTGCGCTAACTCATCCCCGGAGTCCCAATTGCCATCCACGACGCGATCGTTCACTAAAGAACCAAAATCTCCCGCAGGATTAGAAAATAAGCGTGCAGAGGGGTTTTCTACACCTTGTTTTTGCAGTTCTAAAGCGTGTTTGCGAATGTAATTTTGTTCCTCAGATTCCTCCGCATTTGCTGCTCGTTGAAACAGGTCATCTAACAGTTCAATAATATTAACAAAACTATCGCGGAAAATACCAGATAAATTACCTAATACATCAATGCGAGGATGTCCAATTTCTGCCAAAGATTTTAACTCGTAGCGGACGATCCTTCCCGTCCCTTCCTTAACAGGTTCAGCCCCCACTAATTCGAGTAAAATTCCTAAAGATTCTCCCTTGGTTTTAATTGTATCTAATCCCCATAACATCACCGCAACGGTTTCGGGATATGTTCCCTTTTCGTCCAAGTTTTGTTGGATGATCTTACGGGCAATTTCCTGTCCTCTCGCATTGGCTGCGGGAGAGGGCATTCGATAGGGATCTAAGGCGTGAATATTCCTTCCAGTGGGCAATACACCCACACCATCGCGTAATAAATCCCCTCCTGGTGCAGCAGGAATATACTCTCCATTTAACCCTCGCAATAAGTTGTTTAATTCGTCTTCTGTTTGCATGAGTAGATGGCGAATTTGTAAGGCTTCTTCTAGCTTTTGTGGAAAATCTTCTGGGAGTTGAGTTTCCTGTTTGAGATGCCAATATTCTGCTGCTTTGAGGAGGCGATCGCCTTCCTCTCCCTCATAAATCCCTTGCATTGTCTCTTCGGGAAAATAAAACTCGCCAAAATACGCATCTAAATACGATCGCAATATCTCAAAAGAAGGATTCTCTCCCAGGGTATGTAAGCCGGAAGAAAAGAGACGCTGTTCAACAATTTGCAGATACTCATACACCTTGACAAAATATTGATTTAATGCGTTTTTGCTAAACAATTTTGCATTTTCCATTGTAAAAGCAATCCCTAATTTTTCTCCCTCTGCAAAAACACAATCAGAATCAATTCCCGAATCAATAATTTTCTGACAAATTGCCTCCTTGAGAAGCTGATTTTTCTCTGTATCTTCTCTATATTCAGCAATTAATTCCCGTAATACTGTTAACTCTTTATACAATCCTGCACGACCATAAGGCGGTACATTATGAGAAATGAGAACACCATAACCCCGACGTTTTGCTAAAATTGATTCTGAGGGATTATTACAAGCATAAATATATAAATTTGGCAAGTTTCCCAACAAAATATCCGACCAAGAATAGCTCGTATTTCCTAATGGCGATCCTGGCAACCATTCGACTGTTCCGTGCATTCCAAAATGAACTACGGCTGAGGCTTGAAAATCATTTTGTAACCACTTATAAAAAGCAGCATATTGAGGATGGGGTGTTAAATCTTTTTCAAACATTAAGCGCATGGGATCGCCAGAAATGCCTAAAGGAGGTTGTACACCAATCCAAATATTACCTAACTGTATACCACCCAGGAGAAAATCATCGCCAAAGGTTTTAATTCCCGTATCTTTGAGATTATGCCATTGTTTCTCAATGCGGGTTGTTAAAAGATATCCTAACCATTGTTCTAGGGTTTTAATGTTCACTCTGTGAGCAGTGTTTGTATTTTCGTCTTCTTTTTTGATGCGATCGATTAATGCTTCTCCTTCTTCGGGTAATTCTCCCACATTATAACCCTGTTTTTGTAAAGATTTGAGTAGATTTAAAAGGCTTTTAGGAACATTTAAAAGTGCGGCTGTTCCTGTCGCCCCATATCCAGGCGGAAAGTTGTAGAGAAGAATTGCAATTTTTCGTTTTTCTGGAGGAGTTTGTTTTAATTGAATCCAATTTTTTACTCTGCCGATTAAACGGTTCACTCTTTCAGGTACGAGGTAAATATCTTCACCGACTAATCCTCCTAATGGGACGGTATCGATCGCGCCATCCAATTCCGGTAAAGCATAGAGAACAACGCTTTGCAGTCCACCGATCCCTTGTCGTGTCCACGAGTAAATATCTTGAATGAGCAACGGTGCAGCAATAATATAAGGAACATTTTTTGAGGTGAGAATGCGCCGTGCAACCTCAATTTGTCGTCCTGCTTCCATCGATCCCGCCGGTCCGCCAACGAGGGGAAAACCAATCGTAGAAACAATGATATCTACTTCTACAGCATCTTGAGAAAGAGTAGAATTCTTGGGCTTATTTTTCCCTTCATCTACCGTCGTCATCCAATCTCTAACCGCTACGTGACCTTCAACTCCATTAATAAAAATGGGGAGAGGAATGAGTCCAGCTTGTTCAAATTTACTAATCAATTGAGGAATATAAGGCTGTTGACTAATAACGTGCTTGCGGTACAGCAAAATACCGATAACTGGGGTCTGTTGCCTGTTGCCTGCTGCCTGTTGCCTCAAAATATACCAATCTAAATACTCTCGCGGTGATGTAAAATAACCTTGATAATCGGGGTGTAAGAGTCCCATGTTTGGCGTTTCAATGGGGGCGGGAATTTCACCAATTTTTAAATTAAGGTATTTCTCCCCTAACGTCCAAAAGAGAGAGGCAACATTTTGCAATCCTCCCGCATTCCAATAGCCGTAAATAATCAGCCAGTTTCGCAAATCTTGAACTTTTTTCGCAGGGATAAATTTGAGTAGTTTTGGACCTATTTTGAGAAAACTAATATATCCTGCCAGTTTATCTTCTTCTCGTCCGCTAGAAAACTTACTGAGAATAAATTGAATCGGTTTAGGCATTCCTTTCGGTTTGTCACCGATCGCAAATTTACCCAATTTCGTCAAACTCATTAACTCTAAAGCAGACTCGAAAACAAGGCGAATAGGAATCTCTTGCACTCTTTCTCGCAACCAGATAACCTGTTCGTAATCAAAGAGGAGACTGGCAAAGAAAACATCGGCATTTTTGAGAGATTCTGTAACAGTATCCGGTTGGGTAGCGAGATCGCGATCGCTAAACGTAAAGATTTCTAATTCAGGACACCGCGATCGCGCTAATTTAGCAGCTTTTCGGTACAAGTCCGCGTTAAAGGTTTCAAACCCCGTAATTAAAACGATGCGTTTCATTTTCTCAACCTTGCTAACTTGCTTCTTTTCTATTGTAGATGGGAGAACGATGCTTTGATTGTGTATAAATACTGAGGGAGAGGAAGCGATCGCAAACCAAAGGAGATTTGGTATGATTTGCAGAGGGGTGAGATTGTGGCGATCGCCAATTTTTGCTGATATACTTGACAAGAAACAATCAATGGCGTTCCCTCTTGAATTTAAGTGATAGTCGAGGGGCGGTATTTATGCTAAAAACGCCAATATCACAAATAGTACAATATCCGGTAACTCAAATAAATCTTTTGCGCGATCGCAAAAGAAACATCCTGGAATTATTCTGGGACGTTTACACCATGATGGTTTAGTTGATTACAAAAATCTTCGCAGACTCCTTGTCAAAGTTAGTCCTTTTTTGGAGCAATGGATTGATGTTTAAACAACTTAATGCGATCGCCGCTTTTCTCCTGATTGGATTTGCGACTCCTATTGCTTTTTCTGCCCCTTTCCTCTTAAATCAACTCAATAACTGCCCTTACTGCGATTTGCAAAATGTCAACCTCAGAGGGATTGATGGTCGCAGAATGCCCATAAACTGGCAAGGTGTCAACCTCAGTCATGCCAACCTATCTCAAATGAATTTGCAGGGTGTTAACCTCATGGGTGCTAATCTCAGTCATACTCGACTCGTGGGTACCAATCTGCGAAATGCCAATTTAACTGGGGCGAATTTAACCGAAGCAATTCTGCACGGTACCAGCTTACAAGGGGCAAATTTAGGCAATGCTAACCTGAATGAAGCCAGTTTAATTGCGATCGCCCTCGAAGCCGGACAATTTCAAAACGCCAGTTTCGACAATTCTCGCTGGCAAAATGTTTATCTGGGAGGAGCAAACCTTCAAGGTGCCAGTTTAGTTGGAGCAATTTTGCAAAATGTCGATCTTGTTGCAGCAAATTTAGCAGAAGCGGATTTATTTGAGGCGAATTTAAGGGGTGTAAAATTGAGAAATGCGAATTTATCGGGAGCAAACTTGAGCTATGCTAACCTCAGAGGGACGAGTTTAGTAGAAGCTAACTTATCGGAGAGTATTTTACAATCAGCCGATTTGACTTCAGCCGATCTAACCTTGGCCAACTTAACCCGAGCAGACTTGCAAGAGAGTAATCTAGAAAATGCCAATCTCGATCGCGCTATCTTACGAGAAGCAAATTTAATGGGGGTAAATTTAGACCGAGCCTATTTGGTCAATACTGACTTTTGCGATGTTATTATTTCTGAGGAAAAAGAAATCCGAAGATTAATTGAAACGGGAGCAGACTGCGACTAACATCCAACGGGTTTGAATTTAAAATACTTGCTAATTGAAAAATGTTGAATCCGAGACTGAAAAAATTATTAACTTATCTTCGTCCCCATTGGCAGCACGTTACTTTGGGGATGATCGCGTTGTTTATTGTTAATGTTATTGGTGTTTTTATTCCTTTATTCATTCGCGATGCGATCGATGATCTCCAAGGCGCACTAAATTTTAGTAATATTCTCCGCTTTGTCTTTCTTATTTTTATTTTTGCCTCCCTCATGTGGTCATTCCGCATGGCTTCAAGAATTACCATGTTTGGGGTTGGTCGTCAAGTCGAAGTTGACCTCAAACAACGAATTTTTCAACATTTATTAAAACTACAGCCGGCTTATTTTGCTGTTAATTCTATTGGCGATCTGATGAATCGCTCTACCAGTGACGTTGATAATATTCGTCGCTTATTGGGTTTTGCAGTTTTGAGTTTAGTGAATACGCTGTTTGCTTATTGTTTTACTCTTCCGGTCATGTTGGGTATTCATATTAAGCTAACATTGTGTGCTTTAGCAATTTATCCCTTAATGTTAATAGCCGTGCAGTTATTTAGTGATAAACTGCGAATGGAGCAAAGAGATGTACAAGAAAATCTTTCCGATCTGAGTCAATTGATTCAAGAGGATATGAGTGGAATTGCTTTAATTAAAATTTATGCTCAAGAACTGAATGAAATAAGTGCTTTTAAAGGCAAAAATCGCAGTTTATTAGAAGCCAATTTAAAGTTAGCAAGAACGAGAAATTTACTCTTTCCTATTATTGAGGGATTGGTTTATATTTCTTTATTGATTTTATTGTGGTTGGGAACAGCAGCGATCGAAGTTGGAGAAATTTCTATTGGCGATTTTGTGGCTTTAATTCTGTTTGTAGAACGATTAGTATTTCCTACTGCTTTATTAGGGTTTACGATTACGGCATATCAACGGGGAGAGGTTAGCATCGATCGCATTGAATCTATTCTTATGGCTTCTCCTTCTATCCAAGATGAAGAGGGAGCAATGGTTTTACCTCCAGAATTAGTTCAAGGAAAAATTAGCGTTCAAAATCTTAATTTCACCTATCAAGGAACGGAGCGACGGGTATTAAAAGACATAAATTTTATTATCGAACCTGGAGAAACTATTGCAATTGTCGGTCCAATTGGTTCGGGAAAATCAACTTTGGCTAATGCTTTACCCCGCTTATTGGATCTCGCCCCGGAACAAGTATTCCTAGATGGATATGATATCACAAAACTGCGCCTAAAGGATTTACGAGAGGCGATCGCCTACGTTCCTCAAGATAGTTTTCTTTTCAGTACGGCCATTAAAAATAATATTCGTTATGGTCAACCTTTAGCAGAACAATTTGAGATCGAAGATGCGGCCAAACAGGCACAAATTCACCCAGAAATACTCAACTTTCCCCGTCAATATGATACCCTTGTAGGAGAGCGAGGAATTACTCTTTCAGGAGGACAGCGACAACGCGCATCTCTCGCTCGCGCCCTCATTGTTGATGCTCCCGTGTTAATCTTAGATGATGCCCTTTCTAGTGTGGATAATCAAACCGCAACGGAAATTTTAGGGCTTCTTTCTACCAGCGAAGTAGGCGATCGCACGGTTATTTTTATTTCTCATCAACTCTCAGCCGCAGCTACAGCCAATCGCATTTTTGTCATGAATGAGGGAGAGATTGTGCAAATGGGAACTCATGAAGAATTAATCGTAAAACCGGGTTTATATCAACATCTCTGGAAACAACAACAATTAGAAAAAGCCGTGTTATGACAATGATTGTAATTGATGACAGTTGGTACCAAAGACCTGCCAATATCCCCGAAAGTATTTCTGCGGGAGGAGTCGTTCTTCGCACGGAAGATGAGGTGATTTATGTTGCTTTAGTGGGAGAAGGAAAGAATGATAAACTTGTTTTACCCAAGGGACATATTGAAGCAGGAGAAACCCCAGAACAAGCTGCACGTCGGGAAATTGAGGAAGAAGCGGGACTAACAGAGTTAGAACTTATTGCGGATTTAGGCATGAAAGAAAGACTAAGTTTATTTAAGAAAGAATGGAAGAAAGTTTATTATTTTTTATATCAAACGAAGCAAATACACGGGCAACCGACGGACTCGACTATCAACTATACTCTTTATTGGTTTCCTTTAGAGCATTTACCCGCATTTTTCTGGAAAGAGCAAAGAGAACTGGTTGAAACCGTTCGTAAATGGGTGCAGAATGGGAAAATACAGCTATAGAGGTATCGCGATCGCCAAGAGTCCCATCGATCCAGCCCACAATTTTCACGAGTTTTTCACAATCTTTTTGTAAACTGATAGTTTAGGGATATCTTGCCTCAACAGAGTAGCAACAAGTAAAGGCAATGTTGGAAAAAACGATCGCTCAAAAGTCAATTAAACTTTTGTTGTTGGAAAGTCAATCAAAATTCAATAACCCGATCGCGAGATGGCTAGATGAATCTCGCGACAAAATCAACCTGACTCGTGTGGATAGTGCTGCGATCGCCATGACTCGCATGAAGCAAGAGACTTTTGATCTTGTTTTATTAGCTCTATTCTCTGGCGATCGCGAGGAAAATATCAAGGCGATCGCACAATGTTTTCCCCTCAATAGAGAAGAAAATAACCCTGTAGAAGATCGTTATTTCCCCAATTTTTACTTTTCCCAACCCCCTCTCATTCTCCTCAGCGATCGCGACGATCCCGAACTTGCTAGACTAGCTCTTAGGGCAGGAGTCCAAGATTTTTTAGTCCTAGAAGACCTCAATCGCCGCCAATTTTTACGAATCTTGCGTCATACGACCCTGCGCCATAGTATAAACACTCAGAAGCAGTGCGATCGCTGTCCCATCGAAACAAACTGGAAATTTGCCGCTCAAATCTTGAAGGCGATCGCAAAACCGGTTTTCGTGAAAAACCAAGAGAATCAAAGTATTGCCCACAGTTCAGCAGAAGGCACTCAACATACAATCTCAACTAAAAAAAGTATTTTTACTCATCCTGATGGAGAAAAACCCCTAATCGGTTGCATAAGTGATATTATACAGCAGAAACAACAAGAGGCGATCGGGCAAAAACGCCAGCGCTATTTAGCAGCCTTAGTCGCAATCGGGCAAAAACTCTTAGATTGCCAAAACCCTTGCTCCTGTTACGATAACATCCTTCACATCCTCGGAACTACTTCAGGGGCATCGCGAGTTTATTTATTTGAAAATGACCGAGACGAACTGCAAGGACTGCGGATGAGCCAAAAAGCAGAATGGTGTGCCGAAGGCATTAACCCCGAAATCAATAACCCGATTTATCAAAATCTGCCCTACAAGGATTTTAGCCTCGAATTTGCAGAGATTCTCAGACGAGGAGAAACGATTTCCGACTTGGTGACTAATTTATCCAGTCCCATGCAAGAGATTCTCACCGAACAAGAGATTCTCTCGATTTTAGTTTTACCCTTACAAGTGAATGGGATATTTTTCGGCTTTATTGGCTTTGATAACTGCGTCGAGGCCAAAATATGGGATGCGTCTGAAGTTTCCTTGCTTCAATCTGTCGCAGTGTCTATCTCTTCAACCCAACAACGCTGGCAAACTGAAGTTGCCCTCAAAGAAAGCGAAGAACGCTATCGTTATATTGTAGAAACGGCAAACGAGGGCATCATTATCATCGATCGCCAAGGCTGCATTGATTTCGCCAATCACCGCGCTGCAAACACAATTGGATACGATCCCAAAGATATTATTGGCAAATCTTACACCCGTTTTATAAACGCAGAAATGCGGGAAATATTCGCCCCAATTTTACAACAGCCACAAACTGTCGGTTCGGAACAATACGATTTGAAATTAACCCATCGTTCGGGAGAATCAGTTTGGGTGATGATTTCTATTTCTCCTCTTTGGCAGAAGGGACAGTTTATCGGTTCCTTGGGCATGATGACCGATATTACCCAACGCAAAAAAGCCGAAGCCGATCGCGATCGCTTTTTCACCCTGTCAGCAGATCTGCTCTGTATTGCGGGAATTGACGGCTATTTCAAGCGCATTAACCCAGCCTGGTCGAAAATATTGGGGCATAGCCACGCAACCCTATTGGCTCAACCCTATCTCGAATTCGTCCATCCCGACGATCGCGACTCAACCCTTGCCGAGACGCAAACTTTGGGTAAAGGTGGAGTGTTGAACGTCAATTTTCAAAATCGCTACCGTTGCGCCAATGGAGATTATAAATGGCTGGCATGGAGTGCCACATCCTATCTCGAAGAAGGTTTAATCTATGCCGTAGCGCGAGATATCACCCCGGAAAAAGAATCCCAAGCCGCACTACAAGAAAGTACGCAAAGGCTGGCGGAGGCGCAAAAAGTGACCCATGTGGGGGACTGGGAAATCGACCTGATTTCCGGTCGAGTTACCTGGTCTGATGAACTCTTCCGCATCTATGGATTAGAAAACAAAAAACAGGATAATCTATCCACAAGAGAATTCATTTCCTCTTCCACTCCGATCGGACAAGAATATCTCCAATATATTCATCCCGACGATCGCCTTGCCAGCCAGGAAGCCATGCAACGGGCGATCTCTACTGGTCAACCTTATGAATTAGAACAGCGCATTCAGCGTCCTGATGGAGAAATTCACTATCTCCTTTTGCGAGGACAACCCGTAACCAATGATACCGGAGAAGTGATTCGCCTGTTTGGAACTGCCTTGGATATTAGCGATCGCAAGCAAGTCGAAGCTACCCTCGAGCATCGCATGGCGATCGAAGCCTTAGTGACCCATATTTCTACACAATTTATTAATTTAGATGCCAATGAGATCGATCGCGGAATTAACGATACTTTGCAGCAGATCGGCATATTTGCCAAGATCGATCGCGCTTATCTGTACCAACTTTCCGACAATGGCGAAACCATTAGCAAGACTCACGAATGGTGTGCTATGGACATCGATACTCAAAGAGAACAATTAGAAGAGGTTTCCGTAACTGCCTTTCCTTGGGCATTGCCTCAATTAAAACGCGGTCAAGTTCTCCATGTTCCCAATCTTTACCTCCTTCCCGTGGAAGCAAGCGTAGAACAAGCAAAATGGGAAGCAGAATCCATTCAATCTATTCTCTGCTTGCCCATGACGGATCGCGGACGGTTTGTCGGTTTTGTCGGATTTGATGCTGTGGGCGATCACAAAAGGTGGACGGTTGCCAGCATGAATGTCCTGCGGTTGGTGGGAGAAATTTTTACCAATGCTTTAGAACGGAAGCGGGTAGAAGAAGCCCTACAATTGACAAAATTTGCCGTGGATCGCGCCACTGATGCGATTTTCCGCATTGACAGCCAAGGCAATTTTTCTTATGTTAATCAAGCCGCTTGTCGGTCTTTAGATTACTCCTCAGAAGAATTGTTGCAGTTAAATATTAGTGATATTGATCCCAATTTGCCTGTAAAAATATTTAGCGAATATTGGCGGAGAATTAAAGATACAGGCTATTTGATTTTTGAGAGTATTCATTGCACCAAGGACGATCGCACGTTCCCCGTGGAAATGAGCGTGAATTACCTTGAATTTAAAGGAGAAGAATTTTGTTTTTGTTTTGTGCGGGATATTAGCGAACGACAAGCTGCACATCGCGATCGCCAACAAGCTGATATCATTCTCAAAGAGTCGGAAGAAAAATATCGCAACCTCCAAGAAACCTTCAGCGATGCGATTTTGATTGCCGATTTAGAAGGAAACTTACTGGGAGCCAATCGCAAAGCGGAAGAACTTTTAGGCTATAGCAAAGCGGAATTGTCCCAGATGCACTTTAGCCAAATTCACCCCCCCGAAGAACTGCCCAAGGCGATCGCCAATTTTCAGAAAGATGCCCTCACAAAAAGTCCCAGTTATTTTGCAGATACTCTCGTGTTAACCAAAGATGGGCAGCGCATCTCTGTTGATATTAGCAGTAACTTTAGCAAAGTGGGTGGAAAATGGCTCGTTCAGGGAGTATTCTACGACATTACCGATCGCAAGCAAGCAGAAGCCAAAATTCAGTATCGCTTATCCCTCGAACGTCTCATCGCCACTATTTCCAGCCAATTTATTAATCTTGAAAGCGAAGAAGTCAAGTTCGGAATTCAAGCCGCCCTGCAACAAGTCGGCAAATTTGCGGAAGTCGATCGCTGTTACGTCTTCGCGATCGATTCCGAAAGGCAAACCATGAGAAACCTTTACGAATGGTGTACCCCAGGGGTTCAATCCCATCGTGCCACGGGAGAAGATGTTCCCTTAAGCGTTTATCCGTGGTTTATTGGGCAAATTCAGCGCTTTGAAGTGGTGAATGTTCCTCGGTTGGGAGATCTGCCCCCGGAAGCGGGTTTTGAGAAAGAATGCCTTGAAGCTCAATCCGTTCTTTCTATGCTCAATGTTCCCATGCTCGTGCGAGGCAAACTATTAGGATTTATGGGCTTTGATGCCGTCCACAGCGAAAAACAATGGAATGCAGACGATATTGGCTTGCTGCGAATTATCGGCGAAATCTTTGCCCATACTTTAGAACGCCAACGGGCAGAACTGCAAGTCCGAGAGAGCGAAGAACGCTTCCGTCAACTGGCGGAAAATATTGCCAGTGTTTTTTGGATGACAGATTGGATGACAGATCCGGCCAAACAGCAAATAATTTATGTTTCTCCGGCTTACGAAACCATTTGGGGACGTGCCTGCGAAGAAGTTTATACTCGCCCTCTCTCTTTTATTGAAGCCATTCATGCGGACGATCGCGATCGCGTCATTGCTGCTTTTCCTCAACAAATCTGCGGCAAATACGACGAAGAATATCGCATACTTCGGCCCGATGGAGAAATACGCTGGATCCGCGATCGCGCTTTCCCCATTTGCAATAAATCTGGCCAAGTTTATCGCGTCGCGGGGATCGCTGAAGATATCAGCGATCGCAAGCGCTCCGACGAAGCCTTAAGGGCGATCGCCGAAGGAACCGCCGCTCAAATTGGCAGTGAATTTTTCCGCTCTTTAGTTCGCCATTTAGCGGAAGTTCTACAAGTTCGCTATGCCTTTATTTCCCAATGTCTCGACCCCGAAAAAACCCGAGTTCGCACCTTAGCCTTTTGGCAAGGGCAAGATTTTGGCGATAACTTTGAATACGATCTCGCTCATACCCCGTGCGAGAGCGTGATTCAGGGAAAGGTTTGCCTTTATCCTTGCGATAGTCAAAAATTGTTTCCCAAAGACGAAGACCTCGTAACCCTCAACGTTGAGAGTTACTCAGCCATTCCCCTTAATGATTCTGGGGGCAATATTTTAGGGCATCTCGCCATTATGGATGTCAAACCCATGACCGACACCCGCACCCCAGAATTGATAGTGCGGATTTTTGCGGCTCGGGCTGGGGCAGAATTAGAGCGCTTGCAAGCAGAAGAAGCCCTACAAACCAGCAAAGAACGCTTGCAACTGGCTTTAGAAGGCAGTGCTTTGGGATTATGGGATTGGCATCTTACCACTGGGGAAACTTACTTCAGCCCCCAGTGGAAAACCATGCTCGGCTACCGGGAAGAAGAACTCGAAAACGTCTATGGGACATGGGAGCGCCTCGTTCATCCGGAAGATTTACCGGAAGTTCTCGATATTCTACACGCCCATATTGAAGGTCGTACCCCAGTTTATCAGGCAGAATTCCGCATGGCGACAAAACAAGGGGACTGGAAATGGATTTGCGCCCGCGCTCAGGTTTTTGAATGGGATGAGGAGGGTAAACCCGTTCGCATGACCGGAACCCATAAAGATATTAGCGATCGCAAGGCGATCGATCGCATGAAGGATGAACTAATTTCGGTGATCTCCCATGAGTTACGAACCCCGATGACTTCTGTGCGCGGTGCTTTGGGACTTTTGGCAACAGGAAAATTAGGTGAGTTAACGAATAAGGGGCAGTCTATGTTAGAAATTGCCATTAATAATACCGATCGCCTCAGTCGTTTGATTAATGACATTCTCGATCTCCAACGTATCGAGTCCGGTCAATTCAATCTCAAATTTCAGCGTTGTAATGCTTACGACCTCTGCACCCAAGCCTTAGAAATGCTCCAAGATTTGGCGCAAAAACGAGGTGTCACTTTCTCTCTTTCTTGCGCCGATACATCGGAAATCTGGGTCGATCCCGATTACTTCATGCAAATTCTCAGCAATTTACTCACTAATGCGATTAAGTTTTCCGAACCGGGAATGGTGGTAAGTTTAGAAGCGAGAGAAGATGAAGGTCAATTTTTGTTTTGCGTGGGCGATCGCGGTCGGGGTATTGCCCCAGAGCATCAAGATAGCATTTTTGAACGGTTTCATCAAGTCGATGCTTCGGATTCTCGCCAAAAGGGAGGCACGGGTTTGGGTCTGGCGATCTGTCGTAGTTTGGTGGAACTACACGGAGGCAAAATTTGGGTGAAAAGTACAGTGGGGGAGGGTAGTTCATTTTACGTTATGATTCCTCTCGAATCGGATTTGATATAACAAGGAATCGAGGAAAAGGAAAACTATTATGACCTTCAAAATTCTCAGTTTAGACGGTGGCGGAATGCGCGGCGCACTTTCTGCTAGGATTCTACAAGCGGTAGAAATAGAACTCTGGGAGCAGAAAAAACTCAAACTACATGAGTATTTCGATGCGATCGCCGGAGTTTCTACTGGGTCAATTTTAGCGGCGGGTTTAGCGAAGGGAAAAACTTGTCAAGAATTATTAGAACTCTATCAACAAAATGGCGATCGCATTTTTCCTAAGTCTTGGAAAGAAAATCTTCCCGATCCTTTAAAACTCATTGCTGGATTGGTTTTGTCTCCCAAATACACTCATCAGGGCTTAGAAGAAGTCTTGCAGGAGCAATTAGAGAATACACCCATAAAAGCAATTAACAAGCCAATTTTGCATATCCTTGCCTACGATACATTCTATCGCAATACGACCCGATTTACTAATTTTCATCCTCATCTTGGCGATCGCTGGTATGACGATACACCACTTTGGAAAATTTGCGTTGCTTCCTCTTCTGCACCGACTTTTTTTCCTCCCTACGAATTAACACCCGAAAATCAAGAAAAGTTTGGCGACTGGAAATTCCCTCATATTGATGGGGGTGTCGCTGCGAATAATCCAACTTTATCCATGATTAGTGAAGCGCTATTATTGAGTCAACAGGAGATTATTTCTGATGAAGTTAAAATAGAACGAAATTTAAAGGATTTAACTTTAGATAATATTGCTGTCCTCTCCATTGGGACGGGAAATTCAGCAAAACCTTTTACCTATCAAACTGTTAAAAGCTGGAAAACAATGAAATGGGCAAGCCATATTGGTGATATTTTTATGGCAGCACCTCAAGAAATTGATAGCACGGTTTGTCAGCAATTAATGGGAGGATATCAATCAAAACGCTATCTGCGCTTACAATTCGATTTGAATGATTGGTACATTCCTAAACCGGGAGAAACTTTCCGCGATCCGCGCAATTTAATCCCTGTCAGTGAAACCAAAAATCGCTTTACTGGACAGCACGTTAGCGAAATAATAGATGATGGTAGCCCAGAAGCGATCGAAAAATTAATCGCGACGGGAGAACAATTTGTGGAACAAGGAAAAACTCGCTATTCTCGGGTTTATGGAGAGGGAGATTTTGTTAAAGTTGCGATCGCCAATTTCATCAAAATTCACAACTAAATTAGACTTGATAAAGCCACCCTCGTAACAAATAATAAATACTGGCCAAATATTCATCAACAATATCTGTTGTAATGCTTAATGCGTCCACAGAAGGTAATATATCTCGCACAGTAATACGTCTTTTTGGAGTAGCGTCTTTTTGGAAAGTATAAAAATCTGTGGGTGTTGGAATAACGCGAATTTTTTCTTTTCTAAATGTTTGTACTGCGCGACGCATTTTGATACCCGATGTAACGAGAAAAACCGGTTGTTCTAATAATCTTTCTTGACCCAAAATTTTCTCGACTTCTACCGCATTCATGCGTAAATTCAAGCCGCGAGTTTCCTGAATAATGCTATTATTGGGAATCCCCAATCGTCTTAAAATTCCGGCAATATCTTGGGCTTCATTCACTTGTTCTGGTTTTCCAGATAAATAGTTTCTTTGACTCGCACAAATAATGATTTTGGGGGAATTTCTCAAATTTCTTTGCTGATAATAGAGTTGCGTTGTGTAAAAAATTCGATTACCTGTTCTATTAAATTGAATTTGAGTTCTATAGGGAATATAAGGTTCGGTTGTATTTTGTCCCAACAAGACAATTGCCCCTACTATTTGTTGTGTTAGAGACTCAGTAGCTAAACAATTTTCTACACAAATATCTCGGAGGTCTTGTTGTGTTTCAACGGTATATTTTTCTATAGTATAGGCGCTTTGATAAGCAAAATAAGGATTACTTGATACTAAGAGAATAATGATGCCAATAGTCAAAAAAACGTGACCGGGTTTTTTGATTGCATCGCCTTTTTTGAAGTCAATTTTACGAACAGCTAATAAGAAGAAAAGAAGCGATAAACCCAAAGGTTTTAAAGGAAAAGAAAGAATTGACCAAAATGTAGAAACTGGAGTTAAAGTAGGTTTAAGATACGAAATTAAAATAATTCCGATTAAAAATGCACCACCAGTAATTGCTAATGCTTGTGTCGGAATAATTTTTGCGATCAGAAAATAAAGAAATAATAAAATCAGAATCGAAAGTAAAACAATGGAAAGAACTTCGATCATTGCTGCAAGGAGTAAAAATAGAGAACAAAAGTTTTTTAATGATCACAAATAATTGAGAAGAAAGGGGACAAGATTGTAAAACCCTGCAAACTCAATTTTAGTTTATTTGATTTTAGTTTATCTGATTAATGGCGTTTGAGTTTTGCTTCGATCGCCTCAATAACTGTTTCCAGAACAAAAACCCGAGCGTAATGCTTATCATTTCCCGGTACGATTGTCCAAGGTGCAGCAGGGGTACTGGTACGGGCGATCGCATGATTGACGGCGACTTCGTATAAGTTCCATTTTTCTCGGTTGCGCCAATCTTCCTCTGTGAGTTTATACTCTTTAAAAGGATTCTCTTTCCGTTCCTCAAAACGCTGTAATTGTTCCTCTTGACTGAGATGCAGCCAAAATTTAACTACCACGCAACCATCACTAATAAGTTGCAGTTCAAACTCATTAATCTCGCGATAGGCGCGTCGCCATTCCCTTGGTTTGGCGAGTCCTTCTACCCTTTCCACCAATACTCTACCGTACCAACTGCGATCGAAGATGCCAAATTTTCCCGCTTCTGGTAACTTGCGCCAAAACCGCCAGAGATAGTGATATTTTTGCTCTTCATCTGTAGGGGCGGCATAAGTGTTTACTTTATAGCTGCGAGGGTCTAAACTATCGGTTAAGCGCTTAATTGCTCCTCCTTTTCCTGCTGCATCCCAACCTTCAAATAGCAAAACGATGGGGATTTTCTGTTGGTGAATTTTTAACTGTAACTTTTGTAATTTTATTTGTGCCTTTCTTAAGCGCTTTTTATAATCATCGCGCTCTAAACTAAGACTTAAATCCACCTTTGCTAAATAATCGGGTTCCGTAGGGAGGAGTTTTTCTTGGGGTTGTGCGGGGATTTCTGGTTGGGCGATCGCGGCGCGATCGAGGGCTTCGGTTAAGACGGCGACCAGTTGAGACAGTACCTTAATTCTCGCCCAATACTTGCAATTAGACTCCACTAAAATCCACGGTGCAACTCCGGTACTGGTATGCAGTAGCATTTCCTCCGCTAAAGCCCGATATTCCTTGTAATGATCGACTTGTAGCCAATCCTCCGGACGTACTCGCCACGCCGTCAATTCGTCCTTAGAAGCCTTTTTCAAGCGCTTTTTTAATTCCTTGCGTCCGAGATGAAGAAAGAATTTGGCGATCGCCACCCCATCATCGCTTAATTGTCGCTCAAAAGCGTTAATTGTCGCCATTGCTTGGGGAACTTTGACGGCTTCGACGCGATCGAAGAGTCGATCTTCAAGTAAGTGACCATACCAACTGTGATAAAAAATCCCAATACTTCCGTGAGGAGGAAGCTGCTGCCAAAATCGCCATAAAAAAGGATATTTTTGTTCTTCTAATGTGGGGGGTAAAGTCGGATAAACAGAGAAACCCCGAGGGTCCATATAGTTAACCATCTTCTTTAATAATCCCCCTTTTCCCGCCGCCGCCCAACCTTCCAAAACCACCACAAAGGTTAATTTCTTTTCCCAACAGGCTTGTTGCAGCGATCGCAACTGGCGCATTAATTCCTCAATCTGAATTTTATAGGTTGCTTTATCGAGAGAACGATCTAAATCTAAGGTATTTAACATTACTTGATTTTTAATATTTCAATAATTTATCCCTCATTATACAACAGTTACGCAGATTGATCTTAATTTTAGCCTATCTTTTTTTTACCTCTCAACCAATACGTTACCATTTCCCCTTTTCCTTTAACTTGAATTGTTCCTCTTTTTTCCAAATCAAATGTATCTTTTAAACGGGCATAAGTTGCTTCTGTCACTTGAATTGCAGAAGGTTCTCCCGATGATTCCATACGCGAAGCAATATTCACTGCATCTCCCCACAGATCGTAAATAAATTTCTTTTTACCAATTACCCCTGCGACCACAACACCGGTATTAATTCCAATCCGAATTTGCAGGGGACGATCGTATTTTTTTTGAAATTCTTCCACCGCATTTTGCATTGCTAATGCCATATCTGCCATTGCTTCTGCATGATCTGACCTAGGAAGCGGTAAACCCGCCGCAATCATGTAAGCATCACCAATTGTTTTAATTTTTTCTAATGCAAATTCATCGACTAATTTATCGAACTGGGAAAAGATTTCATTGAGTAACTTGACCAATTCAATCGGGGATAATTGCGAAGATAAAGCCGTAAAACCAACAATATCAGCAAATAAAATAGTCACCTCATCAAAATGTTCCGCGATCGCACTTTGGTCACTTTTTAGAGTTTGAGCAATGGCATGGGGCAAAATATTAAGCAACAATTGTTCAGCTTTTTCTTGTTCTTCTTCTAATCGTTTTTGTTTTTTCTCTAATTCTTGTTCGCTACTTTCTAGAGAAGATAGCATCCAATTAATTGTATCAGCAAGAGCGTTTAATTCATCTTTGCCTGGGATTGAAATTCTTCGAGAAAGATCGCGAGTTTTGCCAATTTTTCGGACGGTTTTACTAACATGGCTCAATCGTAATAAAATCATTCTTTCCAGAAGAACAATCATGCCAATACTAAAAATAATGCCAACAATAATTAAAGAAAAAATTAAATAGTATAAGCTCTTTTGACCTTGATGATAAATATCACGAGGGTTAGTAACTTGTAAAAGAAATATCGGTCGATCGTAAAGATCGCGAAATATTGTATAACCGGAAATTTCTTCAGAATTGAGTGTTTGAGTTAAGATTGCAGTTTCATTAGGGTTTAAATTCTCTTGTTTCTCTAACCGATCGCGAAGGGATTGTAAGTTTTCTGGAAGTGGGCGATCTTCCAAAGGATAAATCTTTAAAGAGAGTTGAACTTGTTTGGCAATTTCTTGAATTCTTTCGTCATCAATATAGCGTCCAAATGCTAAAGTTCCGCGAATAGGTTTGTTTTTTTCACTGTTTAAAATTGAATGCGCCGCAAGGATTGCAATCTGTTTATTTAATACAAAAAATCCTTTAATACTGCTATCAGAACCCTCACTAGACAAGCGAAGACGATTGGGAGATAGCTGTTGTGTCAGAATGGGAGGAATAGTAACATTTCGATTGATTTCTCCGTCGTAAAATTCCGTGGCAAAAACAAGTTTTCCTTGCAGATCGAGAATAGAAACAAAATTAAAATCTAATTTTTCGATGGTTGGAGGACGTAAATCGGTACTTAGAAAACTCGGATCGCGAGTGTTAACAAAATTGTAGGTATTATCCCAATGAGACCAATCCTCTGCTAGAATATTGAGGAGAGAAAGTTCTTTTTGAAAAACGGCGATCGCCCTTTGTACATTCTGACGGGTATCTTGTTTTTCGAGTTGCGAAAAACTGCTTAAAAAAACAAGGGATAAACTGATGGAAAGAACGGCAATTAAACCAGTTAGGAGGCTGCCGATCGCAATTAAGGTTTTTTGTCGGAGGTGCATGGGCAATTAAGGCGCGAATATGATTATCTTTCTTCCCTCATTAATAACCAATATCCCGTATAATTCGCATTAAAATTATCGGGTTGGATGAGAAGAAAATGTAACCCCTGACTCTGTTGCAATCTTTGTTGGTATTGTTGGGCAGCATGAGAGACTTCTGGATCGGAAAAAGTCTGGAGAATCCAGCGATCGCATAATCCTGCTTCTAACACAATTCCTCCAGATAAGCCAACTTCTGTAGGGATATAATCGAGAGAATAAGGTTGGACTTCTTGCAACCAGCGAGCTAGTTGCATCGATCGCCGCCCACCTTCGATAATAATACCGGGGAGGAGAATGGAAGAAGCTAGACCCAGTTTAACCGGATCGAAGTCGTCAGGAATATCGAGAATAGGAATCGGGCGATCGCGAAATTTCCTGACGCTTTCCCCCGCAGGTAAGTTAGCAAAACGCCATCTTTCCCCCCAAAGGCGATCGGGAAGGGGCTGAGGGGGCGGTTTTATGACGCTTACAGACTCATGGCGCTGTCTCAGGAGTTGTTTGATGGCGATCGCGTGTCGCGTGGTTTCTAGGGGAATTTCCAGTTGTTTCGCAACTTCTGCCAATAAGTTAGCGCATTGCGGGCGAAAGACTTGGAGGCGATCGGGCATTTTTGGGGTAAGATTTTGCCATTGAGCCAGGATCCAATTGATACTCACCTCTTGTTGGGGGCAATTTGCTGCATGGATGAGATTTCCTTGGCGATCGCAGATTATCAATTCCCAGATTGCTTGGGTTTCGGTACTCAAACGGGAAGATTGATAAAGATCGACTTGCCAAATTGTCATGAGTGGATGATGGATTATTGAACAAAATGTCGAGCGCAGTCCCTACCCATAATCTTTGATTTGGGTAGGGTTAGCGAGACCAACAAAGGAAATCGCGAAGCATCCGACTAGA
>NZ_JACSWA010000424.1 GCF_016888125.1 Spirulina sp. CCY15215 | reverse complement strand
CCCTATAGTAAATTCGATCGCAAGCAATATTTCTATCCCGATCTGCCCAAAAACTATCAGATTTCTCAATACGATCTCCCGATCGCCGAACATGGGTACTTAGACATTGAAATCATTGAAAAACCTGGTGATGAACCCATTCGCAAAAAGATCGGCATTACTCGGTTACACATGGAAGAAGATGCGGGAAAACTGGTTCATGGGGGTAGCGATCGCCTTTCCGGTTCTACCCACTCCCTTGTAGATTTTAACCGCGCAGGGGTTCCCCTCTTAGAAATTGTCTCAGAACCTGACATTCGTTCCGGGGTAGAAGCGGCTGAATACGGTCAAGAATTGCGCCGCATTGTCCGCTATCTTGGCATTAGTGACGGCAATATGCAGGAAGGTTCTCTGCGTTGTGATGTCAATATTTCCATTCGTCCCGTCGGACAAAAAGAATTTGGCACAAAAGTGGAAATCAAAAACATGAACTCCTTTAGTGCTATCCAAAAGGCGATAGACCATGAAATCGATCGCCAGATTAAAGCCCTTGAAAAAGGAGAACCCATTTTCCAAGAAACTCGCCTTTGGGAAGAAGGTAGCCAGCGTACTATTAGTATGCGGAGTAAAGAAGGAGCCAACGACTATCGCTACTTCCCAGAACCCGATTTACCCCCCATCGAAGTCTCCCCGGCACAATTAGAGTCATGGAAATCCCAACTCCCGGAACTTCCTGCCCAAAAACGCCGTCGCTATGAGACGGAACTGGGATTATCTGCCTATGATGCCCGTGTTATCACCGACGATCGCGATGTTAGCCAATATTTTGAAGCGGCGATCGCCGACGGTGCCAACCCCAAACAGGTTGCCAACTGGGTTATGGGAGATATTGCTGGTTATCTCAACAGCGAGAAACTCACCATTGGCGAAATTGCTCTACAGCCCAAGATTTTAGCGGAATTAGTAGAGTTAATTGAGAAAGGCACCATTAGCGGCAAAATTGCCAAGGAAATTCTCCCCGAACTCCTAACGGAAAAAATTGATTCCCTTGCAACATTCGTTGAAAGCAAAGGAATGAGCCAAATTTCCGATACAGGAGAACTAGAAAAAATTATTGATGAGATTCTCGCAGAAAATCCCGATAAAGTCGAACAATTCCGCAACGGTAAAAAGAAACTGCAAGGCTTTTTTGTCGGTCAAATCATGAAGAAAACAAGCGGACGTGCAGATCCGAAACTGGCCAATCAACTCTTAGGGAAAAAGTTGAATGGTTAAAATTACTTTGTCAACCGTTAAATTTCGGTAAACTTCATCAAAACTTCATCAATTATGCGGAAAACTTTACCAAAACAATACGGATAAGGGGTTTTGCCCCCCACATTAAGCTGGTATAGTTTGCATAGTAGATGCACCCTGATGATAGGGGGAAGCCACCCGAGTGACTTCCCCCTTTTCTTTGGATTCAATGTTCTGATTCAAGGCGATCGCGGTAAAATAGAGCATATTCCTAACCTCATCTTGAAAACAGCCTTTTGTCCCTTGATTAAACTGGAGAGAAAAAATATACTATGGTCATCGGCGATCGCCTCCCAAGGAAATGCGATCGCGACGATGGCCTAGCGCGATCGGCAAAACAGAAAGCAACTAAAAATCTCTCTAAACATTACTGTTAAAAACTATTCATTTATTTGTCCTATGGTAACTCGAGTTTTTTCCCAACAATCTACCAGTATTTTTGATGGTCTTTCCGTCGAAAGTGATTCTCAAACTGCACCAGTTTTTGCCGATATTGATGGTGACGATTTGCAAGATGCTATTGTTGGAGTTGCCGATGGGACGATTAAGTTTTTTAAAAATACAGGTTCGATTACTACCCCAGTCTTAACTGAACAAACAGGATCGAGTAATCCATTTAATGGTATATCAGTTGAAGATAATAAAACTGTTGGAAGCCCTAGTTCTGGAGATTTTGGGGTCAGCCATCCCGATCTTGTTGATATTGATGGAGATGGCGATTTTGATTTATTTGTAGGTAATGCTTTTGGCGATATTTATTTTTATGAAAATACGGGAAGTAAAACAAGCCCAACATTCTCTACAACAGCAACTAGCTCTACAAAAACTGGGACTGTATTCAATATTTCTGCTGTCGGTCAGTATGCTACCCCAATATTTACTGATATTGATGGAGATGGGGATTTCGACGCATTTATTGGCCAGTATGATTCAATCGTCTATTATGAAAATCAAGGAACTTCTACAGCCGCAAGTTTTGTTCAACAAACAGGAACAAGCAACCCTTTGAATGCTGTTTCTAGTTCCTTTACCAATCCAGCAGAAAAAAGATTCGATCAAGCCTTTCTCGATGCTGATTCAGACGGTGACTTAGACGCATTTATTGGTCAGGGTGACGGAAATATTTTATACTATGAAAATCAAGGAACTTCTACCAGTGCAAATTTTGTTCAACTAACTGGAACAAGTAATCCCTTCAATGATTACAATATATCTTCTGCATCAAATACTCCCTTTCGTCAAGTTCCCTCTCCTACATTTGTCGATATTGATGGAGATGGTTTTTCCGAAGCCTTTATTGGCGCGCAATCGAAGGAAACTGATGCTTCAGGTCTAGCGGGAATTGTATTTTTAGAAAGTTCAGAGGTTGATATTCCTGTAGATCCAACCCCCACCGATCCTACTTCAACCAGTGAATTCTTAAGATTTGAAAATGGAACTTTTGTTGTCGGTTCTCAAGGGGGAAATAATTTAAAACTGACCCTAACAGGAGACAGTTCATCAAGTATTGCTGAAATCAATATCAACTTTTTGTCAGGAGGAGGAACTGATTCGCAAATCTTCTCCATTTTACCTTCTAGTTTTCGCCCCGCAGGATTTGATATTAGCTTCCAGAATGCAATTTTTGAGAATATTAGTGCCAATCAAACATTTCTGATTGAACTAAAAAACATCGATGGAAGTAGTTCTGTATCGCAAGTTTCTGCGACCGAAATATCAACAGGAAAATTTTCGATCGCCTTCTCCAATGGTATAACTTTAAATATCGAACAAACCACTGCTGGCGTACCCATCGGAGTAGGAAGCACACAAAAACAAGGACAAGAACTAATCGATTTACAAACTGTTAGCGGATCGTTGCAAGGAAACTTTACAGTTTATCGAGAAGCTCGCTTTGATAATGTCGTCGGCTTCTATAAAATTGATAACATTAATGGAACAGTAGGTGGTTTTTCTCCTGGGGATTCTGGCTATGCTAAAGCAGCGATAGAAAACCGCGTCACCAATATCAGTCTCAGTACCGGAAATGGTTCAACAACTGGGTTTAATGGTACCTTAGATGGAAACTCTCTTTATGCACCTTTTCTCATTGCTAACGGGACAATTGATGACTTCCTCTCCTTCAATGCAGATAATGCCGCAGGGGGTAGTGTTGTCTCCTACTTTGCTTATATTGGCGCAAATCCTGATGGTGTCGATCATGTTCGCTTATTGGGGAATAATACTTTTGGCTTTGAGGATCTCTCGGGAGGTGGCGATCGCGATTACAACGATATTATTTTTCAAGTTAATTTTGGTTAAGACTGCGTTAGAAAGCAAAAGAATTCTAGTGAAATAGAAGAGTGCGTGTTTTTTTGACTCCTAGGAGTAATCGTGTCTCAATTCCAACAGGTTAACTCTCCTTTATCTGTTACTAATCGCTATTTCACCTATCCTCTAGCGATTGACTTTGACGGGGATGGCGATCTGGATGTTTTCGTGGGTACAAATAGTAAAGATATTTTCTATTTTCAAAACCAAGGGAACAATACTTTTACTGAACCGATCGCCAACGGAAATCCTTTTGGTTTTGAAACAGCAACACCAACGGGAGTGGGAAAACTTGATATTATTGATATTGATGGAGATGGCGATCTTGATGTTTTTATTGGCGATTATTACGGAAATACGCGCTTCTATCGCAACAATGGGACTAATACTTTTAACGACGAAGGAATCAATCCTTTTGGATTGACAAATGTAGGTTATTATGCTTCTCCCGCCTTTGTTGATGGAGATGGTGATGGCGTTTTTGAATTTGCCTATATTGGTGTTAGAAATACAAATCCAACCCGAGGAAATGATGTTATTAAAGTTTATGAAAATACGAATACGAATAAAGGAGACCCTACTTTTGTCGAAAAGTCAGCAACAGACAACCCTTTTGATAATATCACCCTACCCACAACAACAGCAACAGAGGAACTGAAAACCGTTCCCAATTTTGTTGATTTTGATGGCGATGGCGACTTAGATGCGTTTATCGGACAATCAGTTATTAATAGTTTTGTCGGAACAATTCGGTATTTTGAAAATCAAGGCTCTCTTTTAAATCCAATCTTTGTCGAAAAGTCAGCAACAGACAATCCTTTTAATGATATTAATACATCCCAAGCCGATATATTAGAGCAAGCTGCCCCCGATCTTGTCGATTTTGATGGTGATGGTCAATTAGAAGCATTTGTAGGTACAAGAGAAGTAAACTTAGGAAACAATACTATTCATTATTTTATTCAAGAAAGTATAACAACACCAACACCAACACCAACACCAACACCAACTCCCTCAACTCCTCCCAGTAGTATGCAAATCAGTGAATTATTAAAATTTGAAAACGGGAATTTTATTGTTGGTTCTCAAGGAGGCGATCGCTTAAAAATAACCCTAGCAGGAGATAATTCATCAAAGATTACAGAAGTCAATCTCAACTTTTTGTCAGCAGGAAAGACAGACTTAGAACTGTTTTCTCTTCTTCCTGCAAATTTCCGTCCAACGGGATTTGATATTAGTCAGCAAAGTTTAATTTCTCAACCTGTCAGTGCAAATCAAACTTTTCTCATTGACCTCAAAACCCTCGCTGGAGGAAATATAGATCAACAGATTTCAGTCACGGAAATTGCCTCGGGAAAATTTGCGATCGCCTTTATCAATGGTATAACTTTAAATATCGAACAAACAAGGGAGGGTGTCCCGATTGGAGTAGGAAACGAGCAACAGCAAGGACAAGAATTAATCGATCTACAAGCGATCGCCAATACTCTGCAAGGAACATTTACCGTGTATCGAGAAGCTCGTTTCAATAATACCGTGGGTTTTTACCGCATTGATGATGTGAGAGGAAACGTGGGAGGATTTTCTCCTGAAGATTCTGGGTATGCTAAAGCAGCCCTAGAAAACCGCGTCACCGATATCAGTCTCAGGATAGGAAATGGTTCAACTACAGCGTTTAATGGTACCTTAGATGGAAACTCTCTTTATGCACCCTTTCTCATTGCTAACGGGACAATTGATGACTTCCTCTCCTTCAATGCAGATAATGCCGCAGGGGGTAGTGTTGTCTCCTACTTTGCTTATATTAGCGCAAATCCTGATGGTGTCGATCATGTTCGCTTATTGGGGAATAATACTTTTGGCTTTGAGGATCTATCGGGAGGTGGCGATCGCGATTACAACGACATTATTTTTCAAGTTAATTTTGCTTAAGACACCTCATTGAATAAATCTTAAACCAGATACACCTCTATTTTCAGAAAGGCTTGAAATCTCTATCTATCCCTTATACAATCTGTATTATAGCCCTCTTGTCACCCCTTGATTTTTTCAGGAAAGCGATCGCCCTTGGGATCTCATTTATTGGGATATTTTGCTATAAAATTGAATATAACAAAGGGTGACTATGGAAACTATTTTAGCTAATCGCTATCAGGTAATTCGACATTTAGGTGGGGGAGGATTTGGGCAAACTTTCCTCGCGCAAGATATTCATTTACCCGGAAATCCTATCTGTGTAGTGAAGAAACTCCAACCTAAATTTAATGATACTCATAGTTTACAAATTGCGAAAAATCTCTTCGATCGCGAAGCAGAAACTCTCTATCAATTAGGCGATCATCCCCAAATTCCGCGTTTATTGGCGCATTTTGAGCAAGAAGAAGAGTTTTATTTAGTCCAAGAATATATTCAAGGAGAAACATTAGACCAAGAACTCATTATCGGAAAACCTTGGTCTGAAACTAAAACGATCGCCTTAGTGAAAGATATCTTAAAAGTATTAGCATTTGTTCACGATCGCCATACGATTCACCGAGATATTAAACCTGCAAATTTAATTCGCAGAGAAGGCGATCGCGCCATTATTTTAATCGATTTTGGTGCAGTTAAAGAAGTCAGCCAAGTCACGACAATAACAGGGGAAACAAGTTATACTGTTGTCGTGGGTTCTCCTCTCTATATGCCCAGCGAACAACGAGCAGCAAAACCTAAATTTAGCAGCGATCTTTATGCCGTAGGAATCGTTGCAATGCAGGCATTAACGGGTTTAAATGCTGCCCAACTTCCCCGCGATCGCCATGATGAATTAAGCTGCGATCTTCTCCAAACTCCTATTCCTATTAGTGATGATTTTAAGGATTTTTTGGGTAAAATGATCCACTACGATCATCACCAACGCTATCAAAATGCTTCTCTTTCTTTACAAACATTAGAAGAATTATTTAATGAGAATTATGAAAGCCAAACGAATATCATAACTCAACCATTATCAATCTCAAATCCTGAAATAAATACCCCTTTTCAATCTCCCGATCGCACGCAAATTCCCCCAGAACTTTCTACCCCAAAAACTTTGTCACGAGAAGAGTATCGCAACCGTAAAATTTTACTCAATAAAGTGAAAAATTATTGGATTAAAGGGGTTTTAGAAAACTCCTTACACGGTCGAGTTTTGCTAGAATTGGGTATTGAAGAACGTCCCGAAGCGATCGCCAAACCCTGGGGAATGGTGTGGGAAAATGCCGAAAGCGATCGCGAAAATCTCTCTTCTCGAATGCGAGTGATTGATAAATTTGACGAACTTGGGATCGGTAGAACTCTCTTAATTTTAGGAGAACCCGGTTCGGGAAAAACCACAACACTTCTCGAACTTGCCCGGGATATTATTGCCCGCATAGAAGTCGATTTAAGTCAACCTTTACCTGTTATTTTTAATCTTTCTTCATGGTTGGGAGAACAACAATCAATACAAGATTGGTTGATTGCAGAATTGCATCGCAAATATCAAGTTTCTCCAGAATTAGGGAAAGTTTGGGTGAAAGAACAACAACTTTTGCTGTTACTTGATGGCTTAGATGAAGTCAGTTCCGAACAACAACAAAGTTGCGTCAAAGTCTTAAATCAATTTTGTCAGGATAACGGACAAACGGAAATTATTGTTTGTAGCAGAATTAAAGATTATGAACGACTTTCTTCGCAATTATCCTTTCAAGCGGCAATTTATTTACAACCTTTAACTTTAGAACAAATTCGCTTGTATTTAGATGGAATTGGTTCGGGATTGACCGCTTTTCATCAAGCCTTAGATATTGATGAATCTTTACAAGAATTAGCGCGATCGCCATTGATGTTAAGTATTATGACCCTTGCTTATCGCGGTATGAATATGCAAGAATTACCCAGTCAAGAGTTAACTGTACTTCGCAATCATCTTTTTGATACCTATATCAAAAGAATGTTCGATCGCCGCTTTTCCGAACAAATATATCCTAAAAAATGGGCGCGTCGATGGTTAATTCGTTTGGCTAAACAAATGGTCAAGGAATCGCAAACCGTGTTTTTAATTGAAAGAATGCAGCCAAGTTGGTTGGAAACGAAAAAGAAACAGTGGAGTTATGCGTTAGGGGTTGGGATATTAGGAGGATTGATTTCTGGGATTGGTGCAAGCATTAATTTGACCATGACACGAGGAATTAATAGCGGCATTACTGCCGGAATGATTTTAGGAATAGCAGGTGGAATTATTGTCGGTTCAATTTTTGGGTTAGCGATCGCCAAGATCGAACCCGTAGAGATGGTAAAATGGTCTTCTCTGAAAGCTAAAGAAGCATTTTTACCAGGGATGCGAATTGGGGTGATCGTGGCGATCATTTCTCTGATTGCTTATCTTTGTTTTGGTTTGTTTTTCGGTTGGAGTCGATTCTGGTGGGAAGGCTGTCTTTATGGGTTGAGTGGTTGGGGAAGCGGAGTCGTTTTTATCTTATTGCGCGGGTTAGGGGGAGGAGGAATTCAACAGCGAACTATTCCCAATCAAGGCATCTGGCAATCTGCAAAAAATATGGCATTTTTTGCTTTAATTGGTGTTATTTCTCTCTCAATTGTGGTAGAATTAACAGGATTGCCTTTACTTTTTGGTGCAATCATTGGGCTAGTTTTTGGGATGGCTTCTCCTGCGGGAATTGCCTGTTTGCAACATTTTACCTTACGGATTATTTTATATTTTGATAAGTCAATTCCTTGGAATTATGCTCGTTTTTTGGATTATGCAACTCAGTTGATTTTCATGCAGAAGGTAGGGGGAGGTTATATTTTTATTCACCGTTTATTATTGGAACATTTTGCAGCCATGAAAATTGATTAAATCTTACTATTCTCATTTTAAAATTGAGAGGGATGGCGATCGCCATCCCTTCAATCCTAACTTTGTCCTACAAAAGACATCGTTAAACTATCAGAAGCAAGGAAGTGACTTAAATGATAAGCTCGTTCTTCAGTATCAAGCAACATTTTTTCATACAGATAGCGAGTCGCGCGATCGCCTAAACTTTCAGCTTGTGCGGCTTGGCTGCGTAATATCTTAATTATTGCTTGTTCCGCAGTCAAATCGTGTTCCACCATTTTTCGCATATCGTAAGCACCGTCTTCTTCTGGAGAGAAACAGCATAATTCAGCAAGTTTACCGAAACTCGCCACGGGAATTCCCCCCAAACCGTTCAAGCGTTCGCCAATCTCGTGAACGTGACCTTGTACATCCGTGCGATACTCATCAAAAGTATTGTGCAAGGAGTAGAATTCAGAACCTTCAACTACAAAATGATGCTTTTGGTATTGCAGATATAGCGCCTGAAAACTTGCCAAGACAATATTTAAGCCCTCACAAACAGGAACGGTAATGCTTTTGTCCAAACCAATCACGTTCTCTTCGATGTCGGTTAAAGAACGTAATAAACCTTGAGTTATGACCATAATACCCTTTACCTCTCATTAAATAATTTTGTTGATAATCCCACAATAGCAAAAAGCCTCAATTATTGACAAGCAATTTTTCCTTTGTCTGTCGTTAGATAGAGTTGAAAACCGAGATTATATCTATTTTTAACGGCGATCGCACTAGATATCAATCTTGGGCATGATTCAATTTTTTTCTAAGAAAGATTCTCAATTGTTCTTCAAAAGGTCAAAAAAGAATCTGGAATATTCCAGATTCTTTAGGACTTATTCTCGCAAAAACCGTTCGGTTTGTTGGAGATTATCCCGAGCCGCATCATAGTCGGGATTAAGTTCGATCGCCCGTCGGAACTGGTCTAAAGCCGCATTAAACTGTCCTTGTTCCCGCAGAACTAAACCCAAAGCATTGTAAGTATAAGCATTGTCGGGATCTCGCTGTAAGGCTTCCCGATAGGTGGCGATCGCCTCCTCTAAATTACCCTGACGGTGTAGGACAGTTCCCAACAGCACCCAAGAAGGAATATTACTGGCATCGAGTTGAACAGCTTGACGGAAGGAGTTTTCCGCTTTTTCCAAATTTTCTAACTCCAACTGTGTCAAACCCAATTGATAATAAATTCCACTAGCCTCGGGAGCGAGTCGCAAGGCTTCTTGAAAAATTCTTTCAGCTTCCTCGAGTTGTCCTTGATTTTTGCGGGTCATTCCTAAAAAGAAGCGAGTTTCCACAGAATCAGGACTCATCTCGATCGCCTCTTGAAATAAAGCCGCAGCCCCAACGCGATCGCCCTGTTGTTCGAGGGCATTCCCTAACTTAAGATAGACCTTGGGATCGTCAAGATCGAGTTGAATAGCACGACGATAAGCCGCGATCGCCCCCTCCCAATCTTGTTGTTTTTCCAACACCGCCCCCAAATTGTAATAACTCCAAGCAAAATCCGGCTGTACCTCAATTCCTTGGCGGAAAATTGCCTCAGCTTCCTCAAGTTGGTCTTGCTGGGTCAAAATCGTACCGATGGCATTATATGCCCCTGCATTGCCAGGCTCGATGGCGATCGCCTGTCGATAATGGCGTAATGCTTCCTCCCAGCGTCCCTGTTGTTCGCGAATAATAGCAAGATTGTTATGAGCAAGAGCGTATTCGGGATCGAGGACGATCGCCTGTTCGTAAGCGATCGACGCTTGATCGAGCTTCCCTTGACGTTCGAGTAAATAGCCCAAATTACTGTGAAAAACTGTAAATTCTGGCGCAATTTTCACCCCTTGAAAGGTCAATTCGATCGCCTCTTGCCAATTTCCCTGCTGTTGCAGCAGAGAACTCAGATATAAATAAATCTTCGGATCGTTAGGAAGGCGCTCTAGCGCGTCGCGATACACTCGTTCTGCTTCCTCACTATCCCCGCGAGCCATGAGGAGCTTACCGAGGTCAATATATGCAGTAGGATTGTCCGTCAGATCGATCGCCTCTTGCAAGGATGCAATAGCGGCATTAGGTTGCTCCTGGCGGCGTTGTAACTTACTGAGGGCAAGATAAGCCGTCGAACTGCCTTGGGCGGCTTGTCGGGCGTTTTCGGGTTGATTCTGCTCCTCGAATTGTCGGGCGAGATTGTCATAGGTATGAGTTGCTGCTTGGAAGACGGCGATCGCCTCCTCAAAACGCTGTTGTTCCGCCAATAGACTGCCCAACCGGAAGAAAGCCACCCCCGCATTAGGATCGATTTGGGTAGCTTGTTGGAAATAATCCAAGGCTTCGTAGAGGTCCCCTGTTTCGGCGACGACATAGCCCAAGCCCACATAAGCGAGAGGAAAGTCTGGCTCGATTTCTAATGCTCGATTATAGGCGGCGATCGCTTCAATACCCTGACCTTGTTGTTTGAAGACATTGCCCAAATTAACGTAAAGGATGGCAGCTTTGGGCTTAAGTTGGATCGCTTTTTGATAAGCGGCGATCGCGTCAGGATAGTTTCCTTGCTCCCGGAAAACTAGCCCCAAAGTCGAGTAAGTCCAAGCATTGTCGGGAGCGAGGGAAAGGGATTTTTCCAACGCGGCGATCGCCTCTTCATAGCGTTCCTCTTTCCCCAAAGCACTCCCCAATTCAAGGTAAGATTGAGCGTCGTTGGGATCGAGAGCAATGGCTTTTTGGTATTGCGCGATCGCTTCTTGCCACTGTCCTTGTTTAACGTGAATATAGCCCAAACCATTATGAGCCACGGCATGGCTATTGGCAGCCACTCCAGGTAAATCCGTGACGGGGATATCCGGTAGCGTCAAGACGCGATCGAAAAGTGCCGTCGCTTGGGGGAAATCGCCGCTTTCCGTGAGAGCAAACCCCAAACCAATGTAAGCTAGGGCAAATTCAGCATCGAGTTGAATAGCGTTGCGATAGGCTCCTAAAGCACTTTCTAACTGTCGATTACCCATCAGGGCAATCCCCAGCCCTGTATAGGTTTCTGGGGCATTCGGATTGAGTTCTAGGGAGCGGTTATAAGTGGCGATCGCTTCTGCGTATTTCTCTTGTTCTCGCAGAGCATTGGCTAAATGATAATAGGCAAAAGCATTGGTGCGATCGCTGTCAATAATTTTTTGCCAAATTTGTTGAGCGCGGGAGTAGTTTCCCGAGGCAAAAGCGGCGTTTCCTTGGTCTTGTAACTGTTGCAGCGTCTGTGCAAGCGCCCATTGCGGAGTTAATGCAAGGGAACCCGTCAGTAGCAAGAGACTCAAATTTCGTCGTATCACGATTCTTCCCCAATTCCTGATTTTCCTTTCGATATCTTACTGAAAATTTCCGCGATCGAATTCGACAACGCGTTTCTGGTTAAATAGGCTCGGGAGCGCGATCGCTAAACAACTCATAAAAATACGATTCATGGACAACGAAGAAAAGAAAGAATTTTATCGAGGAGGAAACAACTTTCAAGCCAAACAGAATGAAGTTAGAATAGACCCAGAAACAGGTTATGTCAAACCCACTCACGGTATATCCGTCCATTTAGACGGCGATCTCATGCGGCGTTTTGGGGGAGCGTACAAAATCGTGTTTTTCCCCGAAACCCTAACTATGATTCAACGGGGTCGCGATCGGCAACATTATGAAATTGTCCCCAGAGAAGCCAATCTTTTAACCTTTGAACAATATCAAACAGAACTGAGCAAAATTCAAGCAATTCTAGAGGAAGAAAACAATGGAAACCAAACCGACACTAATCTTTAAATACGGCTGGAATGAGCAAGATGATATCGAAACACCAATGAAAGGATGTAGAAATGATGGAATTGTCAAAGAACCCAATGGACAATCTTACTCCGTTTATTTTATCGATCCCATTCGATTGCAACAAGATTTAGATGAGGAGCTTGAATTAGGCTCTCCTTTTTTAGCGTTTCCCGGATTAATCATCGTCCCCGAATTAACCAAAGCAGCAATGGAAAAAGCTATTTTACAATTATGGAAACAAGGTTATTTCAACTCCTTAAAGCCCCTTGAGGAAAAATCGGAGCGCGTTGCATAATCGATCGCTGTATGGAGCGATCTCCCTGGGTATTCAACGACGACGGCACAGTTTGCTAAACTTACCACTAACAGTAACAACTGTATCGCAAGATACTCGTTCTGAGAACAAGTTTGAGGTGCGATTGCGAAGAGTCGCTTTAGCTAGATCGCGGGTTTGCGGAAAATTTTTTGCTCGAGCCAGCAAAGGCGTTGTCAGCACGAGAAGGATAGAAATAGCAATAACCAAGCATTTCGGGTTCATCGATTTTGGCTCCACAGGAGATTCAAGCTAAATTACAGAGCTTTGTAGCTGTAGATGTAGATGTTGTAGATGTTCCCCAATCTGTTCTTTTTTGAGAAAGAAGGCGATGGAAAAAATATCAGAGTTAATTGGAAAAAAACGAGTTCTTAGATTTTTTGGTTCTGAGAACCCATGACGCAAGCAAATTTGGCTTTGTTTCCCACTATAAGAATTACACGAGATAATATCTCAATTCCAGATATTATCTCAAGTTTTCTACTTTATTTTTATCTCACTATTGGATTTTACCCTAACTGTAATATCTGTGTTGCTGTTAACGGTGACTCTTGACCTAATTCTAATAAAAGAGGAGAAGCGATCGCCATTTCCCCCGAAAATACAGTTTCCTCATAAAGTCCCGCGACCAAACTCAATACGGTAATCTGTTCTTGTCTTGGGTCATTGTAGCAAGGACTGTCTAGCGATCGCGATCGCCAATTTTTTCGTAAAGTAGGAAGAAGTCGCCGATGCTTCTGCAAGGATTGAGAAAAATAGAATGTTATTGTCACTCAGAATTGAAAATTTTGCCCTCATCGATCGCCTCGAATTGGAATTCGGACAAGGTTTGAATGTGTTGACGGGGGAAACGGGGGCGGGAAAATCGATTATTCTCGATGCTATTGATGCTACGTTGGGGGGCAAAATATCCAGTCGTTTTATTCGCACGGGAAGCCAAAAAGCCGTTGTGGAAGGAACATTTTTACTGGATGAGGCGATCGCCAACTGGCTGATGGAACAAGAAATTGAACCCCTTGAAGAAGGCTGCGTCATTTGCGCTCGGGAATTAGCCGTCACGGCCAAGCATTTTCGCTCTCGATCGCGCATTAATGGCGTTCTTGTTAATCGTAACATCATGGCACAACTGCGCGATCGCCTCGTAGAAATTACCGCCCAAGGGCAAACCGTACAGCTTTTGCTCCCTAACCGTCAAAGGGAGTTATTAGACGCTTACGGGGGGGATACTCTCTTGCCCACCCGTAAGGTCGTTACACGGGTTTATGAGGCTGCCAAGGCTGCCAAAGATGCCTTAGAACAACGTCAGAAGTCCGAACAGGAACGCCTGCAACGGATTGATTGGCTTAAATTTCAACTCCAAGACCTTGAAGCCGCAGAAATCGAAGATCCCGAAGAATTAAACAACCTCGAACAAGAAAGCGATCGCCTCTCCCACGTAGTTGAACTGCAAAACCTCAGTTACGAAGGCTACCAACTCCTTTATCAAAGCGATGGCGAAGAAGAAGCGATCGCCGATCGGTTGGGAAAAGCAGAAAGTTTGCTGGAAGAAATGCAGGGCTACGATGGGCAGTTAGAATCTATCCTGGAGATGGTTCGCAGTGCCGTCGCTCAAGTGGTGGAAGCAGGACAGCAATTGAGCAGTTATGGGGATAGTTTGGAGTCAGACCCCCAACGTTTAGCAGAAGTTGAAGAACGGATTCGCAACCTCAAACAATTGTGCCGCAAATATGGTCCCGATCTCAAAGATGCGATCGCCTATTACGAAAATCTGCAAATTGAACTCGCACAACTCACCGATCGCGGTCAATCCCTCGAAAACTTAGAACAAACTTATCAAGAACGCTATCAAGCCCTAATCATAGCTTGCGAAACCCTGACCCAACAGCGCCAAACCGCCGCCCAACGCCTCGCCCAACAACTGATCGGCGAATTAAAACCCCTCGCAATGGATAAAGTCCGCTTTGAATGTCGCCTCACCCCGATAACTCCCACCGCAACCGGAGGCGATCGCGTCCAATTTTACTTTTCCCCCAACCCTGGCGAACCCTTGCAACCCCTCTCTGAAACCGCTTCGGGAGGAGAAATGAGCCGCTTTCTCCTCTCCTTGAAAGCCTGTTTTTCCCAAACCGAGACTATCTTCAAAAGTCAGAAAACCTTAATATTTGATGAAATCGATGCCGGAGTTTCCGGGAAAGTCGCCGAGGCGATCGCCGAAAAACTGCATCAACTCAGCACCCCCCACCAAATCCTCTGTGTCACCCACCAGCCCTTAATTGCCGCCCTCGCCGATCGCCATTTTCGCGTCGATAAGCGGGTAGAAAAATCAAAAATAAGTACCCTCTCCTCAGAGAAAAATGGAGAAAATAACGATAAACTATCAGTATCCCAGCCTGAACCACGTACCCTAGTGGGAGTAACCCGCTTAGACCACCGCGATAGCCGTCGCGATGAACTGGCTCAATTAGCCGGAGGTCACTCCTCCCAAGAGGCTTCTACCTTCGCTGATTCCCTCCTGGCAAGGGCTGCGAACCGCCGTCAGCGATCGGATGGGGCTGATCGCGCCAAAAACAATTGAAAAAACAATAAAGATTTATTAAAGTTCCATTAATGTATAAACTCGAGCCGAGCAGTAAACTAGAGAAAAAATTGCTATTGTGTTGGCAGGATTGCGATCGCTGAGAATTTAACCGCTAGAATACATTCAACCAAACCCAACCAACCCCTTAATATTCCCAAACTTATACAACAAAACGAATATGACTGCTGCATCTCCTGAACCAACCATATTAGAACACACCGGGCAAACCATCGATATCGATATTGTTGCCTCTGATGGTGGAGAGCAAAATGGTGCGAGTCCGTCCCCCGGTCCCAGTAATGGCGCTGGTAGCGCCCTAGTAACGGCAAAAGGGACATTCTCTAGCTTTCTCGCCCCTCTCAACAAAGAGTCGTTCCAAAAAGTTGTTGTTGATGTTGAAGATAAACTCAAAGTTGTCAATCAAACCCTATCTCTCCTCGATAGTGTTTTAGACAGCGAGGGATTTGACGCAATTCTTGATGAAATGTTGCGATCGATTACCCTCAAAACCGGAGAATTATTGGCCGCCGATCGCACGACCATTTATTTACTCGACGACGATCAAGACGAACTTTGGTCAATTGTCGCCAAAGGTAGCGATGGTAAACCGATCGAGATTCGCATTCCCGTAGGACAAGGCATTGCCGGAGAAGTAGCGCAATTTAAAGAAGTAATTAATATTCCCTTTGATTTTTACGACGATCCGCGCTCGGCCTCCGCCAAACAATTTGATAAAAAGAATAAATATCGCACCTATTCCATGTTGGCACTGCCCCTCTTAAAAGAAGCACAGGAAGAGGGAGAACAACCGGAATTAGTAGCAGTCGTCCAGTTAATTAACAAATTAAAACCAGGTTATAATCCCGATGGCTCCCTGAGCGATCGCATTTCCCATGAGGGATTTGCCGAAGAAGATTTACGGGTTTTTGCTAATTTTGCCCCCTCTATTCGCCTCATTCTCGAATCCTCGCGATCGTTCTACAAAGCTACCCAAAAACAAAGGGCAGCGAATGCCCTCATTGAAGCCACCAATTCCTTGAGTAAGGGGAATTTAGACCTAGATACCACCCTGAGAACGGTCATGGATGCGGCGAAAAAGCTCATGAACGCCGATCGCAGCACCCTCTGGCTCATCGATCACGATAAAAATGACCTTTGGACCAAAATCCTCCTTCCCGATGGCAGTTTGAGACAATTAAGAGTTCCCATTGGAGTCGGATTTGCCGGACAAGTGGCGGAAACTGGACATATTCTTAACATTGGTTTTGACCTTTACAATCATCCCGACTCGGAAACCTCACAAAAATTTGACCCCACTAACGGCTATCGGACTTGCAGTATGCTCTGTATGCCGGTTTATAACTCCGATAACGAATTGATCGGCGTAACGCAACTGGTCAACAAACTGAAACAAGGAGAACATCCCGACTACGATGCCTCGACTTGGCCAGAGCCTCCGGAACGGTGGAAAGCCAGCTTTAATCGCAGCGATCAGGAGTTTATGAAGGCATTTAACATCCAAGCGGGAGTCGCCCTGCAAAATGCCACCCTCTTCGCGAAAGTTCAGCAGCAAGAACAAATGCAGCGAGATATCTTGCGGAGTTTGACCAACGGGGTCATTTCTACGGATAAAAATGGGGTTGTTTTGGCCGCCAATGAAAAAGCGAAAGAATTGCTCGGGTTTGACGAGAATAACCCCATTGAAGGCAGAATTATGAGCGAATTGGTGGAGATTAAAGGTAAGGATATTACCGATAAAAGCGATGTTGCGAAAAAGGGTGATTTTTCCGAGTGGTTTAATCGTGCTTTACATCCTGGGGAAGAGAAAGATAGCGAACAGTATTACCCTGATAAAATTATTATGTCTGCTGAGGGAGAAGAACACAGCGTTAATCTCTCCATTAACTCCATTTCTGATGCGGCTGATGCCAGTAATGTTTATGGGGCGTTGGTGGTTATGGATGACATCAGCGACGAAAAACGCCTCAAGAGTACCATGTATCGTTATATGAACCAAGAGTTAGCGGAACAGTTACTCGATGGTGGCGGTAATATTGGTTTAGGAGGCGATCGCAAGGAAGTTTCGGTACTCTTCTCAGATATTCGCAGTTACACCTCCCTGACGGAAAAACTACAAGCAGAAGAGGTGGTGCAAATGCTAAATGAATATTTTGAGAGTATGGTGGATGCTGTATTTGACCATAAAGGGATTCTCGATAAGTATATTGGGGATGCCATGATGGCGGTATTTGGAACCCCCAACCATTTACCAGATCATGCCATGCAATCGGTAAAAGCAGCTTTAGATATGCGAAAGCGCCTCGCTGCATTTAATGAGAAACGCGGCGGAGAAGGCAAGCAAACTATTAAGATTGGGATTGGCATTAACTCCGACTATGTAATTAGCGGTAATATTGGTTCGAGCAAACGGATGGAATTTACGGCAATTGGGGATGGTGTGAACTTAAGTTCTCGCTTAGAAGGCGCAAGTAAACAATATGGTTGCGATATTGTTATTAGTGAGAACACTTATCGACAGTGTGAAGGTCGGTTAGTAGTGCGAGAATTAGACTGCATTCGTGTCAAAGGAAAAACACAACCTGTCTCTGTTTATGAGTTAATTGCAGAATTAGGGGTCGATTCACTTTCCCCAGAACAGGAACAAGTTATCGAACTTTATAACAAGGGGCGAGAAGTTTATTTAGGAGGGAATTTTGGGTTAGCTCACAATTACTTTGCTATGATTCTAGAACTTAATCGTACTGATAAAGCAGCGCGATTGCACATGGAGCGATGTAATTACTTTATCGACAAACCCCCCGAGGAAGATTGGGATGGGGTGTGGACGATGACAACCAAGTAAAAAGGGAGTAAAGATTTCCGATTCCTCAGTAGAATGATAAAATAGGGAGTAATGTTTATTTCCCTAGCTTCATGAGCCATTTAGAGGAAGACAAGAACCATTCAAGAGTCAATTCAACGCAATGGATGTTGGCTGCTTTAACGGAAAAACTAGAGCAAACTTGTAAGGTTAATGAACAATTACAAAAATCTAATGGTCGCGCGATCGCGGCACTAGCGGATAAGTTTCAAGATGACCAAAAAGCTGAATTAGAATTAATTCAAGCAAATACAATGGCGATGTCAAGTTTGATTTCGACATTGGATAAGCTACAAGCAGGGCAAATGTCTATGACTCAAATCATCTATGAAAAACAAGCGATTCTCAAAGATTTTCGCGATATTATCGATACTATTTTGCAGAAAAGCGATCGCTATCAACAAGAAACCTGTCGTCAAATTGAAACAATTGTTAAGGAGGTGATGTCACTACAAGAGAATTTCGCGAAAATGCAGAAAGATATATTCACAATTTTGCAAGAACTGTCCGCCGAACGGGATAATAAGAGAGACTCATAAATTTAACAAATTGGCTTGGCCATACTTTTCTTAAAAAACTAACCAATTAAACATTTCTGCTTGGGACGCGCAAGCATCATGTTCGGTATTGTAAAGTTTAACTAAATATATAGTCAAGTGTAGTCATTCATGGTAAGATGTTTATTTTTCTGCTTGTAAATCTGCTTGTAAGTTAGCCAACTCTTCTGGGGTCATCTCATCCAACCGCTTTTGCAAAACCCTATCCTCATATTCTCTGCGCTGCTGGTGATAGGTCATATTGTGAGTAAAAGCGCGGAAAAGATAGGTTGAAATCCAACCCAATAATCCCCCCACCAAGAGTACCTGACTCCAGATTCCCGCCGAAAAGTTATCAAGTCCAGCCCCTCGTAAAACGAGATAAGCGATACCCCCGGCAAGGAAAACCCCAAAACTAATCGCGATCGCGTCAATTCTTCGCATAATCTCTCCTGCTTGTTAAATTTTGCCTAAATTGCGCGACGTTTGGGGCGAAAATTCAAAAAGGGACTTAATAGGAGTAACCCCGGAAAGAAGAAAAACACGCCAAAATACATCAACATTCGCTCAATCGAACTGGCAACATACCAACGTTGATTGAGGTAAAAATACATAAACACGGGTAAAGCAACGAGGTAAAGTCCACTCAGGGATAAATAGAGGAAGGCAACAAAAAGAGTAGTTTCCATAAAATTTACTTAGGTGTTGACCAATGACCGAACAATTCAGGCGGCAATGCCTCCAGTTCATCTTACAACCTTTTGCCCTCCATCTTCCATTGATTATCGCAATTGATATCAACCCCGCGCAAATTGCCTGTTTAGAATTGCGGGTTGCTGCCTATCGTACCTTAACTCACCCACAATTGTTAAAACTCATCGGCTCTATGTCTGCAATGACAGCAGAAGGATTGCAATTATATTCTGCCCTTAATTCACCCAGGCGATCGCATTTACCAACTCCCCCAACCCAAATCTCGTCAAAACCGAGAAACATTCTATCAACATTATTGGAATAATTGGCCTTAGCGCTTTTTATTTCGCCTCTTTTTCTCTCGGGATATCCTACTGCTTTACCATATGCTTAGAAAACTGTATTAATTGTTACAACTTAAGCAACATTTTTGAGTATATCTCCCCAGAGAATTACGAAAACTTACTAACTCGTATTGTTAACAGAAGTCCCCCCAGAAGTCGTTTGGCTTATGGGAATTTATTTGTCAAACGTAGTCATGGCGATCGCCTCTCGCAAAAGCTGCGTCTTCTCTCCAACTTAGCCAATAAACTCCATCTAGAGGATAAAGCCTTCTTTTATCAATCATTTATCGTTGAAGAAGTTATCTAAAAGATGATATTATTTTTAACAGATTTAAGGTTTGCCATTATCCAGCATCTATCATCCATTACCGCTCCCCCAAAAGCCGTCCTCCGCTATCGCGATCGGGACGGGGTTTCTACCCATTTTTCTGATGAATGAAAATCCCCTCGAAATTCTCATCCCACCTGCCAAAGTTTTGTTAAGTTTCTTGACATTCCCGATTATGGTTGGCATTGTTGTCGTGGAAAACGTTATACGAGAAATACAAGAATCGGGTACCACCAGCGAAGAAATTTTTCGCGGCGATCGGCTGCCGATTTTACCCTTTCCCGAGCCAAAAGAAGAAATGAACAATGAATAACCCATAACCGTAGTGGCAAAAACTACAATTGTTGACCCTTGCTTTTAAAATTTATCTTAAACCCATAGCAAAAAAGAGATTATGAGTTCACTTCTCCAATCATCCCAGCCGACCGTTCAAGTGCCTTCTACTTCGATGCTACTGTTGCACCATCGCCTGAAGTTAGTAGAAGACTTGTGGGAATCAGTTTTGCGTTCCGAATGCGGTCAAGATTTAGTGAATTTACTCGGACAACTGCGATCGCTTTGTTCCCCAGAAGGACAAACCACAGATCTCGATAAATCTGCAGCCCTCGAACTTGTTGAAAAACTAGACTTAAATGAAGCCATTCGTGCGGCTCGTGCCTTTGCGCTCTATTTTCAACTGATTAACATTGTCGAACAACATTACGAACAGCGAGAGCGTCAATTATCCCGCAGTGCGACTTATAAAGCCCAAAGTGAAGCCCTATCCGATACGCAACAAAAAAACCTTGAAAATGGCAATGCTAAAGTAGGACAAAACGGCGTTCCTATGGGCGCAAAACAATTAGAAAAAAGTTGGCAAGAAGAAAACGCAAATCCTAAACCTCGAGCGGGAACATTTTATTGGTTGTTTCCTCATCTGCAACAGCAGAATATGCCACCCAGAAAGATTCAAAACCTGTTGGATAATCTCGATATTCGTCTCGTTTTTACGGCTCACCCGACGGAAATTGTTCGTCATACAATTCGACGCAAACAGAGACGCATTGCCGATATTTTACATCAATTAGATCGAGCCGAAGAAGCCTATCGCGGCGTAGGATTAACCACCTCTTGGGAAGCAGAAAGCGCTACAGAACAACTTCATGAAGAGATTCGCCTCTGGTGGCGTACTGACGAACTACACCAGTTTAAACCCACGGTTTTAGATGAGGTTGATTACACCCTCCACTATTTCCAAGAAGTTCTTTTTGACACATTACCCGAGCTTTCTGTTCGTCTCAAACAAGCCCTGCAAAGTACCTTTCCCCATTTGCGTCCACCCCAAAATCGCTTTTGTTATTTTGGTTCTTGGGTAGGCTCAGATCGCGATGGAAATCCTTCGGTTACACCGGAAGTAACTTGGAAAACTGCTTGTTATCAGCGAGATATTGTCCTTGAAAAATACATTCATTCTGTAGATGCCCTGACCAATTTATTGAGTTTGTCATTACATTGGAGCAATGTTCTGCCGGAATTATTGGACTCTTTAGAACGCGATCGCGCCCATTTAGGAGATGTCTACGATCTCCTCTCGATTCGCTATCGCCAGGAACCCTATCGCCTCAAATTAGCTTACATTCAAAAGCGATTAGAAAATACCCGCGATCGCAATTCTTTGCTCTCCAGTGGCGATCCCCGGCAACAACAAATCCTCGAAAAGATTGACCCTAAAACAATTTATCAATCTGGAGAAGAGTTTTTAGAGGAATTAAAACTAATTCAGCGTAACTTAGAAGAAACAGGGTTAACTTGTCGCGATTTAGATAAACTCGTCTGTCAGATTGAAATTTACGGGTTTCATTTAACTCAATTAGATGTACGTCAAGACTCTTCCCGTCATTCCGATGCACTAACAGAAATCGGCGAATACATCCAAGCACTTTCTCAACCTTACGATGAACTCCACGAAAACGATCGCCGCAATTGGTTGATTACTGAGTTACCGACTCGTCGTCCCCTCATCCCCTCAGAAGCGCCTTTTTCCGCAAAAACCGCCGAAACCATCGAAACTTTTCGCACGATCCGACGCTTGCAAAAGGAATTTGGTGCAGAAATTTGTCAAACTTATATCATTAGTATGAGTAATGATGTGAGTGATATTTTGGAGGTGCTTTTACTGGCAGAAGAAGCCGGACTTTACGACCCCGTAACAGGAATTTGCAGTATTAAAATCGTGCCGCTATTTGAAACCGTGAACGATTTAAAACGAGCGCCGGAAATCATGCGATCGCTGTTCGAGTTAGAATCCTATCGAGCAGCTTTAGCAGGGGGCTACGAAGCCCTAAAAACCCAAGCAGAGATAACAATTGTTGACGCACCCCACTCTCATTTACCTCATTCTCAGCCTTTACAAGAAATCATGTTGGGCTATTCCGATAGTAATAAGGATTCAGGTTTTCTGAGCAGCAATTGGGAGATTCACAAAGCCCAAAAAGCACTACAAACTCTGTCTCAAAAATATGGTATCGCTTTGCGATTGTTCCACGGTCGCGGCGGCTCCGTGGGACGAGGAGGAGGACCCGCTTATGAGGCGATTTTAGCTCAACCCAATGCTACCATTAACGGACGAATTAAAATTACCGAACAAGGGGAAGTTTTGGCTTCCAAGTATTCTTTACCGGATTTAGCATTATATCATTTGGAAACTGCTTCTACGGCAGTAATCCAGGCAAGTTTGTTAGGAAGCGGCTTTGATGATATCCAACCTTGGAATGAAATTATGGAAGATTTGTCCGGGCGATCGCGCCGCGCTTATCGGTCTTTAGTTTACGAACAACCGGATTTTATCGATTTCTTCCTTTCTGTTACTCCTATTCCTGAAATTAGCCAATTACAGATTAGTTCTCGTCCCGCACGACGGAAGAACGGAAAGAAAGGTTTGAGCAGTTTGCGGGCGATTCCTTGGGTGTTTAGTTGGACGCAAAGCCGATTTTTACTTCCTTCTTGGTATGGAGTTGGAGCAGCATTGGAGAGTTTTATTGAGGAAGAACCTGAAGAAAATCTCAAATTGTTACGCTATTTTTACGTGAAATGGCCGTTCTTTAAAATGGTGGCTTCTAAGGTAGAAATGACCTTATCAAAGGCAGATTTACTCATGGCGCGACATTATGTACAGGAACTTTCTCCTCGGGAAGATTTAGAACGATTTGAAGTGGTTCTTACGCAAATTGAAGCGGAATATTATCGCACGCGAGACATGATTTTAACGATTACGGGACATAAAACCTTATTAGATAGCGATGAGGATCTCCAGCGATCGGTTCAGTTGCGAAATGGCAATATTGTTCCTCTGGGTTTCTTGCAGGTCGCTTTATTGAAACGCTTGCGTCAGTATAGCAATGCGGCGACGGCGGGATTAATTCACTACCGATATAGTAAGGAGGAATTGTTGCGAGGTGCGCTATTAACGATTAACGGTATTGCTGCGGGAATGCGGAATACAGGCTGATTTTTTCGGTTTTCAGTGGGAGAAATATAGCGCGATCGGGTGGGTTTTCTCGCCCGATTTTTATTATGTTTGTAGAATACCCACTAAAATTTTTCCTAAAATTTCTAGATCGTTGGGAATGTTAAATAAGGTAATATCTTGTAGGATTTGTTTTTGTTGGCGATCGAGTTTAGCAAAGCGCCAAATATCGCCCATTGTGACAACACCATATAATTCGGGACTTTCTTCAACTTGAGATAAGGCGATGAGTTCAACCGCTAATTGAGTAAACCCTCGGGTTAGATCGTCGTTTTTTGCTTCAATGACTAATAATTTGTTTTTTGAGAGTAATAAGTAATCTAGATTTCCTTTTAACCAGTTATTGACATTTAAAGTATATTCAATTCTTAACTGACAGCTACAATAGCAGACAATTTCCAATAAAATAGGGGAGACAAGAGTTTCTCTGCGTGCTGTCTCGTTACTTAAATTAACAAAAGATAATAATGTTTTTAGTTTTTGTTTGAGAGGTTGGAGTTGTACGATTTCACGATCGCATTGGGGGAGAGTCAGTTCGGTTTTCAGCAGGGAGTAACCGAATTCTGCTAATATCTCATCGGTTTCGTAGGCAAGTTCAAAGTAGGATCGAAAAGTATAGGATCGATCTTCCTGTAAGATTTTGCGATTTAGCATGGCGATCGTCTCTTTCTTCGGCTATGCCAATTATAGCGCGATCTCTTGGTAGGGGGAGATAGAAAGGGATACTGTTGAAAAAATTCGCGATCGAATTTATCTACGATAAACGATGGCAGACAAGAGGATCGAGAAATACGAATTAAATATCTCGTTCTAAAAGAAATTTTACTTGTAGTTTTGCCGTTCCGACAGACCAACCAATTAAACATCCCAGTGCATCATCCAGTTCTCGATGGCATAGTTCTAGAAGTTCGAGTAAATCTTCATGCTCATCATACCAATTGTGGGAAAGATTAACACCACGAATTTGATTTTGATTGATTTTATATTGTTGCATCTTGTCTTGAAGATATTTTTTTCCTGTATTCGATATTTGAAAACCATTAGAAATGCTTTCACTTTCAAACAAACTGTTTCCGTCATATAAAGCAGCATCATGTACAAAATGATTGCGAATCGCATAAGATATTCCTATGGGAAATCCATAACTTTCTTTCAGGAAGAAATGACTTTGAAATGCAGACGCTTTATTATCTCGAACGAAATGCTCCCATAATTTTGCAGGTTTATTAGTCTTCCATGTATCTGAGCTTATACATACAAATTTACCAATTTCTTTTGTGACTAGATCGCAGATTGACCAAGTAATTGGGAGATAACTTTGAAATCCTAGCAAACGCGCAACGCTAAAAGGGAGTTGCATTCCTTGAAATTCGACAAGATCGGAGGTTATATCAGAACTTGATGAATCTCGTAAGTTTTGTAAAATTTGTCGAGCATATTCTCTGGCATCAATTATAGGAGGTATTTGGTCTAAGCGATCGGCAATATTTTGAAATTCTCGAATTCGATTTTGGCAGATTGTAGGCAGAGAAATTGAAGATGGAGAGTCGAGAGCATTAGCACTCAAACGAAGATCGTTAACTGCATTTTGTATGCGGTTTTTCAATTGTTCTGTTGTCATTCCCAAAGCTCCTCTTTAACTCTTTCTCTTTGATCTTTCAACTCTGCTTCAGCTATCTTCAACACCCATTCTCGAAAGGGTACAAGGACTGGATCGCTTTCTTCTTTTAAACGCTGGTGAGCTAAATTAAATTCTATTTCATAAATTTCAAGAACTTCACCGATATTGCGAAACCCAATTTTAGGATTAGAGTTCGCGAGAGCATTGAAAATATCATTGCGATCGCGATCATCAAAATTATTAGCTAAAGCACAAGATTGATGAGCAATTGTTCGCCAAGCAGATGAATTTTCTGGATAAACAGCAGCGATTCTCGACCATAAATAAATTTGTTTTAAATTATCTTCAATTTTGGAATCTGAAAGTTTTTGAACAACCAAAGACGGAACAATTATACCCTTTGGATCGATATCTTGGAGATATTGTGGAAGCGATCGGAATATTGGATAATTTTGTTGTCCTAAAGAAAGTAATTCTAAAATTAGGCTTTTTGCGTGTTCGCTCATCAACTCCTCTTCAGAAAGTTGTTTAATGAATAGGGATAAACGATCCAGATTCGGTAAGATTCTAACATAAGATGATTCTGATTTGTTAAACTGTTGTAATCGTTTTTTTACAGCGTCTACAAGCCATTGTAAGTCTGGTTTTTCTGTTAACTTTATGATATCTTTAAGGAAATGAATACGATTCCCACCAATATCTTCAATTTGAGGAAGTTTCAGTATTTGTTCGAGAACCCATTGGCCTAGGGAATATCGATCTGAGTGTTCTGAATTACTCATTATTGCATGGTATAAGTTAAATAACAATATTCGTATTCCAGCTACAAAACTTTTTTCATCTAATCGATCTAGATTTTGTTCTATAATTTTTTTGATTCGAGATATATCAGTAAAAATGATTCCGCTAAGAATTTCTATAAACCAATCTATTTGACTATGCTGAATAAAAGATTGCTCTTTGTCTAGAATCACATTTAATTCTTGTTCTGTGACAGAACTTTGGCTACTCCAAGCATTTTGGTATATATTGTAAGTCAAATACACTATTTTTCCCTCATTATCTTGAATTGTATCAAGCAATTGTTGAAATACTAAAGCTGCTTCTTGTGGATTGTTCAGATTGCTTCTGGTTCTCGTGTCTTCTAACCAATTTATACAAATTTGAAGAGAAAACTGAAAGATTGGATCGCCTGTTTCTAATTGTAGAGATTCTCGAACAAAATCTCTAACAATTTCAGAGTTATTCGCTTTTAGTCCTAATCTATAAGCAACAGGGAAAAGTATAGAAATATTTTGAGAACTACCTACTAGATAGAGTACACCATTTTGAACAAAGTTTTTTATGATTTTCGTATTTTGCGATTTGGAAAGTTCTTCAGCTTTATCTTCAGCTTTTTCTATGCGCTCTTGAAAAGAACCCATACGAACAAGGGGTTCATATTCTGAATAAAGTTCTGAATAAAGTTTATTTTGGGTAAAAATTGATTCGCATTGATTAGCAAGTTCTTTTAAGTTGCATTTTTGTTCAAATCGAAAATGCCAATCCCAAATTTTACGCGCTGCTTGAAGTTCTGAAATGTCAACTTGATTGGATGTCAAAAATTTTAGAACCCATGTCAAATCTTGCTTTACTTGCTTATAAAAATCCTGAGAATAATTTTTTAAATTTTGGTGTTTTTCAGCTTCTCGGAATGCACAATTTGCAGAGTCGTGAGCTTCATTTAGTAAATCCCATAAATGGACGGATTGAGATGAATTTAAAGACCGTTCTTCTAGAATTGTTTCGATCGTTGTTTGCAATTGATTTCGCTCATTCCATCTATCACTATCCGGAAGAATAACCGATCTATTAAATGTTACAGTTTTTCCATCAAAGAAAGTGTATTCTCTATCAAGACTGAGCAATGGTTTTAGCAAAATATCGAGAAATAATTTCTGTTCTTGAATATTTTGATTCTTGCGAATTTCTCCGAGTATTTGTTGAGCTTTTTTAAAAGCCGATCGCGAAAAACTACCCAGAAAACTTTCTTCTTCTTTAATGATTTTTGAGAGAATGTCTTTTGCATGGTGATCGCTTAAAGATAAATCTTTATTTAAACGAGAAGCAATCTCATTTTCTCGAATCGCGAGTTTGCAAAGAATATCGACAATCCGATCTTGGTCTGTTTTCTGTTCCGCACAAGGTACAGCCTGATAAATTAACCAAGGTAGAGCCAAAATTACATTATCGTGAGTTAAAGTTTGTTTGCCAAAAATTGTTTCTATTTGTTCTTTTTCAGAAGATGATTCTAACAAACGATCGCAAAGATTTAAAATATCCTCAACGCGATTAAAAGCGACTTCATGTAATAAATTAATTACAGCTAATTTTTCGCGAACTGACCAACCTGATAGATTAGTACGAATAGCTGCAAAAAAGCGAGCTAATATATCTATTTTTTCTCCATATTGCCTTTGTCTGAATTCAAAGCGTGCAATTTCCTGTAAGATAGCCTTTTTAATTTCTTTAGCTTCTAATGGTTCTTGCGATAGATACTGGCATAGTTCTAGCGCTTCCTCAGAAATTTGCTGGCGATCGCGACCAAAATCTACAGAAACAATAAACCATTCTTTGAGGATATAATCTCTGAAAATATCTGGTTTGATTTCCAAGAAGCGATCGTAACTCCCACTCTTAAACAAAACATTTCTTTTAGCTAAATCTCGCAAGCAGTGCAACAGTGTAGAAGAACTTTTATATTGAACTTGGGATTGAATAAAGTTAATTATTTCCTTGTCTTCTGTATTGATTTTCCTAAATAGAGCAATCCAGCGAAGAGTATTGAAAACTTGTTCTGCGGAGTAATTGTGACTTTGTACAGATGTTATTTCTTTGAGATATTGACGGAGTAGATGCTTGGATTTTTGGGGGAAATCTTTGAGTTCTCCTGTTTTCTCTAATAGATTAACTGCAAGAGCAATAAAAGCTGGATAGCGATCGTAGTAATTAACAATCCAATTTGCTGTATCCTCTTTCCATTTTTCATCTTGCGATCGCAAATTCCCCAACTCAAAGAGATTTAAACAAAAGGCTTTTGCTGGGTCTTCCCTCAGAGGTTCTAATTGTATCTCTTCAATCTGCTTTCGCTGACGACTTTGCTGCAAATACCCCAGTACAATATCTTTAGGAGAACGAATCGCAATCAGCACTTTCCATTGATTTCCTCGAATATTTAATTGTTCGAGGAGCATATCAAATAATTTTCGATCTTCTGGTTCATCTATCAATAATAAAGTAGGACGTTCTGGAATAACTCCTGCAAACCATGAATTGCTCCTTTCCATTGTGGCAGTATTAGCCCAGAAAATTTGCCATTTTTTGTTGAGCGTATTATCTGGCTTTTCTTTCCGAAGATAATGTTCGGCACTTTCAAGTAAAAAGCGAGTTTTTCCTACTCCTCCCGCACCGTGAACGATCGCAATCGCTCGATCTTCTTCCTCAAAAAAGTTTTCAAATGTCTCAATTGCTTCCGCTCTTCCTTGATAGTCTGCATCCAATGTTACAGGATGAAAGTCTTGTTTTCTCAGCATTTCTCGTGCTTCTGACAAACTTAAAAAGACGCGATTTTCTCCACCAAAATAAGCCTGTTTTAAATCGGGATATTGGTGCAAACGGGTTTCTAATTCGGCTTTTTCCCAATAGGATGCAATGAGTCCAAGTTCTTGAAACAGAGGGTCAATTTCCTCATTCCATGCTCGATCGTCAGTCTGAGGATTAAAACCAACATTAGTAACGAGAATCCATTCCGTCACATCTTTCCAAATAGGTTCAGAGCGATATTCTGCGATTTTTGAGGCTTCTTTCTTCGCATCCCTCCGCACATCAGCAGCCGAACCATTTTGATGAAACTTCGCTTGATAAACAATGCGACCATCTCCCGATCGCGCATCCTGTCCCCGATCCTTTCCGGGACGACTAAATAGAAAAGCGTTGGGATCTTCAAATAAAACAAGACTGTGAACGAGAGATTCAAACGTTGCACCGCTTCGGATATAGCCCCAGTTAATTTCAGACATGGCTTTGAGATGATGCGATCGCAACTATTATAGCTCAATTTCAATTTACTCTTTCTGTTGCCCTTCCAAAAACTTCAAAATTCCTGCTTCGAGTTGAGGAGATAATTGAATCGGAATATGCTGCGATCGCAAATTCAAATCTCGTTGCGGAAAAGGAATTTCAATCCCTTCTTGAGTCAATAATTCTTCAATGCGAAAATATAAATCGCTTTTAAGTGGAACTTGGCGACTGGGATTAGCACTCCAGACTAATAATTCAAAATCCAAAGAACTATCACCAAAGCCAATAAAAATAACGTTTGGTGGTGGGGAAGAAAGAACTTCTAGATTTTCTCGTGCTGCTTGTAATAAAATATTTTTAACCGTGCTTAGATTACTACCATAAGCAATACCAACGGGAAGATGCAAGCGAGATATGGGATTAGAATGCGTCCAATTAATCACTTTATCTTCCAGTAAGCGATAGTTAGGAACAATAATCGAAATTTTGTCCAAGGTTTGTAAAATAATACTGCGAGCGCCAACTTTCTCGACTGTTCCCATTTGCTCTTTCAGTTCAATAAAATCCCCGACTTGAATTGAACCTTCAAATAGTAAGACAAGGCCGCTGGCAAAGTTCTTGGCGATATCTTGAAAACCTAAGCCGATACCGACCCCAACGACACTACCAAATAGAGCTAAAGAACTCAAATTAATGCCCCAAATTTGTAAAACGATGATTGTACCAATAAGGAGAAAACTATAGCGCAGGAGAACCGAAATAACCTCTTGGGCTCCTCGTTCAATTTGTGTTAATTGCAGTAGGCGCGTTCGCAAAAATTTCATTGCGATGCCAACTGCAACAAATGTCCCCCAAAGCATCAATAATAAGAGTGCCAGATCGATAATAGAATAAGCCCGATCGCCTAATGTCACGAAAGAAGAAGTAAAACTAACCCGCAGAATCTCGCGAATTTCATAACTCCACTGACGGGAAAGGGGAAATAAATCGGCAATAAAAAAAACAACGCTCCCCCATAACCAAGTTCGAGCTAGGAGGAGCATTAATTTAAAAAATAAAGTTGAATTGGAAAGAGTATCTGGAGGTATTTCTTCCTCTTCTCGTTTCTCGATAAACCGATCGCGAAGGTAATACCATACTCGGCCAATTACCCAGTGCAGAGCGATCGCGACTAACAAGATCGCCCCCCCGAAAAGGCCACGATTTCGCAAATATTCCGGTTGTTTTTCCTTCTGTGCTTCCCGCAGAACTTGTCGGAGTCGCTGCGTCCAAAATTCTGCTTGTTCTCGAGGGGTTCTTCCTTCTCGTAAATCTTGCTCTGTTACTGTTAGGAGATAAAGATCGTTGACTCGGACGACGATTGATTTATTTTGGTTCTCAATCACAATTTTGGGGGTCTTTTGAGATTCAGAAATTTCTTGTAAGCGATCGCTGATAGACTGAGCGCGATCGCCAGCTTTGAACTCTTCAAATGCGCCTACTTCAAAGACCACGCGGCCATTGAGGACGACGGGAACTTTAGTTTCCCCATTGGCCCAAACTGGAAGAATTGAAAGACAAAGGACCAGTGCGATCGCCAGGATCATTCTTTTCCAGAAAACGGCGATCCTCCGATTAATTGAAGGTCTGAACATTCTTTTTTAAATCTTTTTGCCAACCTTACCAAAACGCCGTTCTCTTTGCTGATAATCAATTAAGGCTTGATGAAATGCTTCTCGATCGAAAGCCGGCCAGGGAGTTTCCGTCACGTAAATTTCAGCATAGGCCATTTGCCAGAGGAGAAAATTACTGATCCGCATTTCTCCACTGGTACGAATCAGTAAATCGGGATTAGATATATCGTGGGTATAAAGGTGTTCCTCGAATATTTGCTCGTCGATCGCCTCGGGTTCGATCTCTCCTGTCTTGATCTTTTTGGCGATCTCCCGACAGGCTTGAATAATTTCTTGTCGTCCCCCATAATTAGTCGCGACGGTAAATTCAACATCTTGATTGTTCTTTGTATCTTCCATCGATCTCGCAATTTCTTCTTGCAGGGAAGTGGGTAATGCCTCCAAATTCCCCACAAAACGAATGCGAACGTTTTCCGCCATCATTTCCGCCAATTCTCGCCGCAAAACCTTCTCAAATAGGGTCATGAGGAATTCTACTTCTTCAAGAGGACGACCCCAATTTTCCGTAGAAAACGCATACACTGTTAGGGCGGGAATGCCCCAGTCTTTGCAACACCGCAATAAATCTTTCAAGGCATAGACCCCTTGTCGATGTCCCATAATGCGCGGCATTCCCTGACGTTTCGCCCAGCGCCCATTGCCGTCCATAATGGCAGCAACGTGCTTGGGCAGGCGATCGCGATCAAGATCGGGAGGCAATACTTCTAACAACGTTTTTTGTTTGAGAATCATGGAATTTTTTCGTTGAAGACCCAGCCATATATCGGTGGAACCTCAGTAGGAGAGGCTACTTTTCGGATTATTTGTTCGTTTTTGCAACAAATCTTAATAATTATAGCTTGATTGTTGTTCTCGGAAGAGTCAAGAACAAGAAACATTGATAATTGGTAATTGATAATTGATAATTGAAAAAAAAATGAGTCCTGCTATTCAATGGTATCCCGGTCATATCGCTAAAGCGGAGCGACAACTGAAAGAAAATCTCAAGCGTGTGGATGTGGTTTTAGAAGTCCTCGATGCGAGAATTCCCTTAGCGACGCAACATCCCCAGGTGAAAGAATGGATTCAGCATAAACCCCGTCTCCTCATTCTCAATCGTATGGATATGATTCCTGCTTCCTTACATCATACTTGGCGCAAGTGGTTTGAGGAGCGGGGCGAAACTCTTTATCTTACGGATGCCAAACAGGGAAAAGGTGTTAATGCGATCGCCAAAGCTGCCCAAAAAATGGAGACGGGGGTTAACCAACGACGGCGCGATCGCGGCATGAAGCCTCGTCCTGTGCGGGCGGTGGTGATCGGCTTTCCCAATGTGGGCAAATCTGCTCTCATTAACCGTTTGGTGGGGCGTAAAGCGGTGAAAAGTGCCAGGCGTGCGGGGGTGACTAGGCAGTTACAATGGGTGCGAATTTCCGAAGAAATCGAGCTTCTAGACGCACCTGGAATTATTCCTTGGCGTTTGGATAATCAAGAAGATGCGCTAAAATTAGCCATTTGTGAGGATATTGGCGAGGCATCTTATGAGAATCAATGGGTTGCTGCAACTTTAGTCGATCTTTTAAAGGCGGGTGATTATAGTGAAGTGCTGACTTCTCGCTACGGCCTCGATCCGACGGATAGGACAGGAGAAGAATATATTCATCAGTTGGGGGGCGATCGCTATCACGGTGACGTAGAAAGGGTGGCTGTTCTGCTTTTAAATGATTTTCGCAAGGGTATTATGGGACAAATTCCTTTAGAAATGCCTTACATTTAAAAGATGGAATTAACTTAGGGAATCTGCAAGTATTTGTGCAGTTGGGGGGATAAGCGAGCGTGGGGAAATTCTCTTAATAGATTTAAGGTGAGAGGGATGGTGCGATCGCGATCGTTCCATTCGGGTTGAAAAAAGAGAGGAGATTCTGCTTGCAAATACTGTTGATAAAAATAAGGTTCTTTGCCGTCACTAATGACAATTTTAATTTCATTGGCACGCTGCCAAAATTCAGGAATTACAGGAAATTCAGGGTTAAGATGTTCTTTAGGGCTTAGGGTTATCCACACTGTTTCTGATAGTAACTGCCAGCGAGATCCAGAGGTTTCGATGGAGATTTTTTTGCCAGTTTTCAGAATTGCCTCGGTTAAAGGTTTAAGATTGGTTTGAAAAAAAGGTTCGCCTCCGGAAATAACCACGCGATCGCTTTTGAGTTCGGCAATTAAATCGGTAATTTCTACTTTTTGGGCTGCGATCGCCCCTCCTCCATCAGCATAACCCGTATCGCACCAAGGACATTTTACGGGACATCCATAAAGGCGAATAAAGTCGCAAGGTGTTCCGATCCAATAGCCTTCACCTTGGATAGTTTGTTGAAAAGTTTCGTGAATTAGGAGGAATGGCATCAAAATAATTTGGCGATTTTTCACTCATAATATCGCTCTTTCTGAAAACGGCGATGTTGTTCGAGTAGTGCGGAAAACTGTTCGGTATTTACCTCCCCATAAACTTTGTCTTGAGGTTGGCAATCAATACGCTCCATTAATACCTGAAATGCAGTTTGATCGTGTCGATGGTCTAGAACATACTTTTTTAGTTCTTTCATTGTCATTATTTGAAAGTCAGATTTCATTGACAAACCTCCAATTTCCGTTTGGATAAATCTCGATTAAAATTTCTTCTCCTGTTAGAATGATAGCATTCCCCGTTCTGGCATCCAAACGAACCATATCCACAGAAAGATACATATTGGTGAGGTTCTGGCACAATTGAAAGCATTGGAACGCCTGTTGAGTCGTTGGCAAGTATTTTACCTCTTTCACAATTATACAATTATAAAACTATCCCAACCCGAAACCCATAAAATTCTAAAAGTAAAGGATAATTCCATGTTGAAAATACCAACAAAATTATTGTCACTGGAAGAATTTTTGCACATACCAGAGACAAAACCTGCGAATGAATATATTAACGGAGAAATCATTCAAAAACCAATGCCTCAAGGAAAGCACAGTATTCTGCAACGGGAATTGAGTTTTGCGCTAACACTTGCCTTGAAAACCGAAAAAATTGCCCAAGCATTCCCCGAATTACGGTGTACATTTGGTGGGCGATCGATTGTTCCAGATGTTTCCGTTTTTCGTACAGAAAGAATTCCCCGCGATCGCGATGGACAAGTGGCCAATTTATTCCATCTCCATCCAGATTGGACTATTGAGATTTTATCGCCTCAGCAGAGCCAAAGCAAGGTTATTCGCAATATTCTCTATTGTCTCGATCATGGGACTGAAATGGGGTGGTTGTTGGACCCAGCAGAATCATTAATCTTTGTCTATGGGATCGATCGATCGGTGCGCGTATTTGAAGATGTAAATGTAGTGTTACCAATGCCAGAGTTTGCTGGAGTGTTTCAGCTTAAGCTGGGTGAGATATTTGCTTGGTTGAAAGAGTAGGGGCGTTGCATGAAACGCCCCTACAGAATACATAAACCGAGGGTTTTGTCAACCCCAGTACATGAATAATTACAGAGCAGTTTCATATTAAAAATTCATTGATTGTTATTGATTCTTAGGCGATGATAAGAGATTTTTTGCTGTTTGCAAGAAATTTTTAAACTCTTCTTTTTCTCTCATTTTTGCAAAGATAATTTTGGATTCAACTAAAGTAATGTATTTATCTGGAATCAGAAAAATTGCTTGTTCTAAAGTTCTGATCGCACCATTAATATCTCCTAGTAGAGTATAACAAACTGCTTGTTCGTACCAAAATATATCATTTTCAAAGTCAAACTCTAAAGCGCGACGGTAACTCGATATAGCAGCATATAAATATCCTTGTTTTTGCAAAATATTTCCCCGTTGATACCATGACCAACAATCATTGGGTTTAATGTGTAATGCACGTTCATAGAAGCACAATGCTTGCTCTAAATTACCAATTTCTTGATAGACATCTCCTTGTCGATAAATCGACCAAAAATCATCACTACGAATAGTTAATGCTTTCTCAAAACAGGCGATCGCATCTTCATAATGCTTGCTTTTGCGCCAGGCTTCTCCTTGTTTATAATAACTCCAATAATCTTCCGGTCTAATTTCTAAGGCACTCTGAAAATAAGCGATCGCCCGTTCGTATTCTTGTAATTCCTCTAAAGCAATACAGCCCATTTCATACCAAGGCCAATAAGAATGAGAATTAATTTGCAAGGCTTTATGATAACTCTCCAAGGCCTCTCCATAACACCGCATTTTCTCCAAAACCCCGCCACGATGATACCATACCCAATAATCATCGGGTTGATATTCTAAGGCCTTATCATAATAAATTAAAGCCTCGTCATAATAACCGCGATCGTGCAGTTCTCGTGCCTGTTCGTACCACTGTTGATAGTGTTCTAATTGTGCTTCTAATAATCGTTCGCCAGGATAATTCATCATAATTCACGTTATTTAAGATTTATTCGCGATCGCAGTCCTTAAGCAGTATCCTAATTAATCGTTGATACCCGATCTTGTTTTAAAAATCCGTTAGCAATGTTACCAAGTGACCTTCTTAGTTATCGCATGAATGGGGAAGCGATCGCCCCCAAACGCTTAAACCTAGATGCCAATGCGATCGCCCTTGCAGCAGAACAAATTGAGTGCTTTCAAAATTGTCTGGGAAAAACCCAAGGAGAACTCGATCGCCAACTCAGAGACTTGGAGGGGGATAGTCCTGATTATCGCGTAAAGCGGGGACTGGCTCACCTCCTGAGAAATAGTTTTTCAACTTTTGAAATTGTTAGTCCTCTCGAACCCCAATTATTACGACAGCGTGTTTTTTCTCATGCCGCAGGGACTCCTCCTCTCCCTAACAATCGTACCCCAAGTTTAGAATCTTTATCCAGTATTTTATCAAAAGAACTGAATCGGGAAGTTTTACCGGTTGAGATTCAAAAGGGACTCTACGCCGATCTACAAGAAAATCGTATTTTAACTGAATTTGAAACTCCTGCCCCCGATACATTACTGCATCGTTACAATTTGTCTCAAGTTCAAGGTATCTTCTATCGTGCCAGCGAAGTCACTCTCAATGCCCATCGTAATGTTCCTGGAGAATATAAACTCTTATTTCGCTATTTAAAACTGTTTCAACTTATGTTTTATATTGAAGGAGATGTAGAGCATGGATTTACAATTACTCTCGATGGACCCACCAGTTTATTTAAGTCTAGCACGCGCTATGGATTAGCTTTTGCAAAAATGTTGCCTGCTCTTCTTCATGTCACGAAATGGAGTTTAAAAGCTGTCCTGCAACATAAAGATTTTTACACGGGAGCAAAAAAGAAGGGGATTTTTGAATTGGACGATCGCTGTAATTTAGTCACTCATTATCCTCCTGGAAAGCCTTATGATAGCATGATTGAAGAATCTTTTGCGAAACGGTGGGAAAAGACAAAAACTGAGTGGGTTTTAGAGAGAGAAGTGAATCTGATTCCTATTCCAGGCAGTGTGATGATTCCTGATTTTCGTTTGGTACATCCTGACGGAAAAGATTATATTTTAGAAATTGTTGGCTATTGGCGACCTGAGTATTTACGCAAAAAGTTTTCCCAAGTTCGTCAGTCTGATGTTGATAATTTAATTCTAGCAATTTCCGAGCGTTTAAATTTAGAAAAGTCTGGCATTAAAATGGAGGATGTCCCCGCAAAAGTTATTTGGTTTAAAGATAAATTGTCCCCCAAGGCAGTTTTAGAAGTATTGTAAAAAAGGAAAACACAAATGGATTTTGTCAAGAATAAGCAAGAAAAGTTAACAATTCATGCCAACCAGAAAAGAATCGCGATCGCCTTTCTGATAGTCTCACTTTCTCTGGTATTTTCTTTTTGGTTAGTTGTTGCGTCTTTAGCCAATAAAGAGCCAAGATTTTTAGATTATGTAGTGGGAAGTTTACTGGCTTGTTATTTTGGCTATTTAACCTTTCATTACTCAATCTATTTATTAAAATATTACAATAAACCGGCTTTAAGAATTGACGATCGCGGCATTCGGGACAATACTTTTTTTTCTCAAATTGGTGCGATCGATTGGGAAGATATAGAGGAAATTTTTATCTATGATCTGCAATTGAAAAGCGGAGGAAAAGAGCGATCGCTAGGAATTATTCCTAAAACAGGTCAAGTATTTCTGAAAAAATTTCCTTGGTCTTGGCAGATTAGACGAATTGCGATCGCGGCATTTTTTCGTTTTCCTATTTCTCAAACTCCAATTAATATTCTTCTGCGAGATTTGGATTTATCCAACAATCCAGAATTCGAGAGAGAAATACAAAATTTAGTTGGAAAAGAAACATAAATAGGACTTACACAGTTCCCGTATTCTATTGTGATGGTAGTGCGGGCATCTTGCCCGCTAATGCGTAAGTCCTAATAAATCTTTTTAAGAACTATTTTTGTAATAATTCACGATTACGTTATCTCACAATATCATGTCTAATTCAGCAGAGCAACAACCTTGGCAAACTCACGATCGCCTTGTCGAAATCAACTCACCTTGGGTCAAATTAATTTGCGATCGCCTGGAAGATAATACAGGAAAATGCCTCGATTATTGGCGCGTAGAGAAAGCAGACTCAGTGATTATTCTGACTCTGCAACGCGATCGCTTTTTGTTACCCAAACCCAGTTATCGTCCTGGTATCGGACAAGTAACCCTTGACTTTCCGGGAGGACGAATTTCCAACAAGCAAAACCCAGAAAAGGCGATCGCACTGATTCTAAAACGAGAACTAGGAATACTCCCCGAAGCGATTCAACAACTAACTCCCCTTAATACTGAAGGTTGGATCGTTAACAGTTCTTTTTCTAATCAAAAACTGTATGGTTTTGTTGCTAACTTATCTCCTGACATTGCGATCGATCCAGAATTACTCGGCTTTACTTATCCAGTTACATCTCAAGGAATTCACTCTCTCTTACAACAATTAACCTGTTTGCAATGTCGCGCCCTTTTGTTGGATTATCAACAAAGCAATTTTTCTCAGCTATAAACAACATTTCCTCAAATAATTAGGACTCTAGGGAGCGAGATTTTTACAAACCTGAGATGCACCCAATTCCTCTCCCTCTTTGCAAGAGTATGTTAATGGCGATCGCATCTGCTAGAGTAGCAGTATCAATAATTTTGCCAATCTTAATTATGTTTGCTCGTAAAACATTATCTTTAGCTAATAATATTCAACTTTCTTACCTAGAATGGAATCGCGGTAAAGAACCATTACTATTACTTCATGGTTTAGCTGATTGTGCTTTAGTTTGGTCGAGTTTGGGAAATTATCTCGCCGAAGACTATCATATTATTGCTCCCGATTTGCGGGGACACGGAGAAACTAGCAAACCAGAAATGGGATATAGTTTTAGCGAAATTATTGGCGATCTGCAAGCATTGATCGAACATTTAGACTGGAACTCTACCCATATTTTAGGGCATTCTTGGGGCGGAAAACTAAGTTGCGTTTGGGCAATGCAAAATCCCGAACAAATTCGTAGTTTAATCTTAGTCGATCCCATTTTTATTGGCTCTATGCCTGGGTGGATGAAATTCACTTTCCCAATTTTATATCGCGTTCTTCCTTTTTTGCAAGGAATGGGACCTTTTTCAAGTTATGAGGAAGCCGAAAAACAGGCCAAACAATTAAAACAATATCGAAGTTGGACAAAATTCCAACAACAAGTATTTCAAGCCGGAATTGAAGAGAAATCCAACGGAACTTGGGGCAGCAAATTTACTATACCCGCACGAGATGGTATTTTTGCAGAAGTGATGAATGTTTCAGGATTAACTCACTATCTCGATCTTCCTGCCCTATTTATTAAACCGGAAGCGGGATTTAATCGCACGGAAATCCAACTCAAACCCTATAAAACCTATTTAACTCAATTACAAATTCGCGAAGTCCCTGGGCATCATTGGGTATTTTTGAGTAAACCAGAAATTTTTAATAGAACAGTACAAACCTTTCTAAGCAGTATTTTAGCAGATGCGTAACTAAATTTATCAGGCTCTGAAAATAATGAATAGAGAGGAAATTGTCTGGGTTATTGCAGTGCGATCGCCACTCAACTTTGTTCTTTATAAATTTCTAACAAGCGATGAATATATTCAGTCATCACACCATGCAAAAAAAGGTCTCGGGCGGCATTAAAAGTGCTATTGGGGGCAAGAGGATGACGATTTCTAATAATATGATTCCACTCGGAACTCTCCAAGATTTTACTCATATACATTGCAAAATTTTCATCGAATTGCAGTGATAAAACAGCGCGTTCAAATTCATCACAGGTCAAACAGAGAGAATAGAAAACCTTGAAAAGTTCGATCGCGGATTCTAAATCGAGGATTCTCAGCCAACTGCGTCGCGTAAAGTCAATATCAACTGACACATCTCGAATACTCTCAAAATTGATTCCTCGTTGCTTCACTTCTGCAACCCAGTTGGGATTCTTTTGTTCTGCTTGATGATAGTCCCACACAAAATTATACAAGATGAGGTCATGTTCGAGAAAAGCAATTTGGGTCGCCAGATCGCTGACCGTTTTGGGATAAAGGGCTGCTTTTTCAATGTTGCGATCGGGACCATTATCAATCAGAAAGTTAATGAGATTAGAACCGAGACAAATATGCCGGACGATTAAATAACAGGCTTCAGGAGTGACAAAGTTTTGCAGAAAAAATGCTGCCGATCGGTGCATAAATGTGTAAAACTTGAACTGGAAAGGAAGCAAGCGTTTAACTATCAAAATCAATGCTAGAGCAAGGTTAGCAAACACTTTGATCGGAAGGAGTAAATAACTGCGCGTCCAGCTTTTTAAATCCCGAATCATGTAAGTTTTTGACACCAGATTGACAGGAATAGCATTATCGAGATAGAGAACATCCCAAGTATCGGGATTTTTGCGATCGTAGGGCTTAAATTCGTACAGAGAGTTATCTTTTTTGTTCATAGTCTTGATTAAAAGTAGGCTATACTCAGCCGATAGAAAAATTAGCTTTAATTCATTTCTTCCAATTGGAGTAAATACAAACGTGCGGTTACTCGGGCTGTTTTGACGACGCGCTTGGCGATCGCCTCTGTCATCCATTCTCCTTGCACTAAAGTTTCCAATTTACCGATATGAGACTCATCATTTTTGCCATGATAAGCTAAAAAAGAAACTTGTTCGTCTCGCAAACTTAAAGTTTCTTGGATGTATTTTGCCCAAGTACCAGCTAATTGATTTCCCAGTCCTTCAATAATAAAAATACTACCCAAAAGATCGATAGGATTTTCACGAGAAGCCCGGTGAAAAATGAAGGCAGATAATGCTTCACTACCAATGTTTTTTTCTGCTTCTACAATCTCGATTAATTCCCCTCCAATAGAAACATAATTTCGCTCTAACATTTGAAAATCTCGATGTTCATCTCCTGCGTGTCCAAGCAATAAAGAACGTAATTCAAATGTTGTCATATTTGATGCAGCCCGAGCGATCCACCTCGCTCCTTCTACCACTTGAGGACGCAAATTTTTCAACAATAGTTTATAATCTTCAAGGGTAAATTCTCCCTGATATAGTTTTCGTAGAATAGGCACAGAACGCAATTTTCGTTCAAATTCTAGCCAAACTAAAGCCAATTGACGCAACAATTCTGCTTGTATGTTATGATCTGAATCGGGTTGTAATTGAGCCAAAGGAGAAACAGTATCGGGTTGATTAAAATAAAGAGAAGATTCTACCGTATTTTTGGTTTCATTTTCAACAACACTGAGCATCATATATGCAGTAGTAAAGCGTCCACTTTCTGGAACAAAACAGAATATTTTTTGTCCCGATCGCAGTTTTCCAGAATAAAATAATTCTTCCAACATGAGATAAATAGAAGCACATCCCGTATTTCCTCGAGTGTACAAATTGGTAAACCATTTCTCTTCTGGAATCATGCAATCTGCTTTTTCTAAGAGTTCAACAATTTGACCGCGAAAGAAATGCGAGGAATAATGACACAATAACCAATCAATTTCTTGAGGATCGACTTTTCCTAATTCAATTAGTCGCAACCATCCTTCTACACCCAATTTAATCACATTATCCAACAGGCGAATATTCTGCCGCAAATTCATTGCGCCATCTCTTGCAGCATCAAGATAAGATGAATAATCTAGCCAACTTTTATTGGTGCTTTCTTTCTCAACTCCTGCATACATACAGAGAGGATAAGCATTAGCATGGGAAACCAGTTCTATCCATTCAATTTTAATACTAATTCCTGTTGTATTGGGGCGATCTTGAACTAAAAATGCTCCTGCACCATCCGATAGCATCCAGCGCAAAAACTCTACATCAAAAGCAAGAGACTTATTGTTTTTAATTGCCGTTTCGTCTGCAAATTTGGTATGCTTGAATAAACGAGAGGGAAATTCTGAAGCCACCGCGATCGCCGTTTTTCGTTTCCCGAGTTGCAGTTGAGAAACAGCATAGTTTAATGCAGAAACACCAGCACAACAAACTCCTTGAGTTGAGATACTTTCTAAGGGAGATAATTCCGGTAATTCTCCATGTACCATACTGGCAAAACCAGGCACGAGCAGATCGGGAATTGTGGTTCCACAGGCTAATAAATCAATAGTTTTGGGGTCTAAATTGTTTTGTTTTAAAATATCTCGAACTGCATTTGCTGCCATCTGACTGTTAGAATAACGAGTATTCTGTGCGCGATCGATCGCATAGTATCGTTGTTGAATGCCATTGCTCTTGAGAATGCGTTTTCTGACCTTAGAAGGGCGAGAATTAACTTGTCCAAGGTATGCCTCCATTTGGTCGTTATCAATGGCTTCTCCAGGTAAAAACTTGCCGATAGAGGTGATGTAAGCGCTATTCATAAAACTGTAAATTCTCTACTCATTACATCTTATTCTGAGCCTGACTTTGGCAATAGTTCCAAAATGCTTGACAGTTGTTCAACTGTCCAGATTGCGCTTTGGCGATCGCATTAATATCGATAAGTATCAATAATATAGCAAAAATTCCGTTTATTCTTGATATTTGAGTTGAAAGGATTTATAATCGGGCAGTATAAGTAAATCCGTCCATTTTTGCAATATTGGTTAATACAGTACAGTAAAACAATGAAAAAAACAGCTTTATTTTTACTTCTCCCTTGTACTCTCTCTTTCCTCCCTGCATTAGTTTTTCCCGATCAAGCCCAAATTCAAGCCCAAGTCGAGACTGAAACCCAAAGAAAAGTTTCCCCAGAGATGGAAATTGATGTCGGAATTGTGCAGCGTTTTGGTGATGAAGCTGGCGATCGCCTCACTCTCTCTAGTACCGAAGGAGATACTTTAACCGTAAAATTTCAGGACGGAAACGGACAGCTAAAAACAGAAAATGTTAGCAATATTGTCTTAGAAATTGCGCCTAAATCGACAGAATCTCCTCTCTTGCAAGAATGGATAGTCTTGAGCGATGTAGCGACCTTTGAAACCGCAGAAAATAGCGCTCTAGAATGGCAAAAAAAAGGCATTGAAGTTGAAGTTGTACAACCTGAACGCTGGCAAGTTTGGGCAAAGCGAGAAACTTATAATACTCCTATTCTGCGGCGAATGCTGTTAGAGAATTTACAAGAACGAGGAGAAATTAATCCTTATTTACAGTCGGAAGTTTTAAATACTATTCCGATTGTATCTTTTGTTATTAATGGTTTTCGCTATAATCGCAATAACCTAGAAATTACCAGTAATAAAAATTTAATCCGTGTTAAAGAGGGAGACAAAGCGATTCTTTTTGGTGGGCGCTTGCGAGTGCAACCCAATTCTTACGGTAATTTTACCCTCGTCAATGAAGTTCCCATCGAAGTCTATTTGCGAGGAGTTGTACCTCACGAAATTGGACCCAATGCCCCTTATAATTCCGTTGAAGCACAAACCGTAATTGCCCGTACTTATGCCCTCAGAAACTTGCGCCGTTTTCAAGCAGATAATTACGAACTTTGCGCGACAGTTCACTGTCAGGTTTATAAAGGTTTAACCGGAACAGTTGCTAACGCCGATCGCGCTATTCAAGCCACACGAGGATTAGTTCTCACCCACAACGATGAGCTAGTAGATGCCCTTTATTCCGCCCATACAGGGGGAGTAACGGCACAGTTTGAAGATATTTGGGATGGGGAACCTCGACCTTATTTACGAGCAAGAATTGACGGCGCAAACCCCCAATGGAATCTGGCTCAACAGCCCTTAGATAATGAAGCTAATTTTCGTCGCTTTATTAGTTCAAAACAAGGATTTAATGGGACAGAAAGTGCGGTCTTTCGCTGGAATCGGCAAAGTAGTATTGCTCAACTCACTGAGGATTTGAATAAGTATTTAGAGAAAACCAAACATCCTTTAGCAGGGATCAAAAAAATACTGCGTATGGCTGTAACAGAGCGATCGCCATCGGGAAGAATTCTCCTTTTTACCATTGAAACCGATCGCGGTATTATAGAATTACAAAAAACAGAAGCTCGAAGCGCTTTTGGACCCCCTCGCAGTACACTGTTTTACATCGATCCTATTCTTGATGCTAGTGGCAATTTAACAGGTTATAAATTTATTGGCGGCGGTTTTGGTCACGGTGTCGGCTTAAATCAATATGGGTCTTATACCTTAGCAAACTTAGGCTGGAAATACGATCGCATTCTGCAATTTTACTATCCTGGAACTGTACTGCAACAACTGCGAGAAGGCATTGTTTTTTATCCCGAATCGTAGTTATTAAATAAAAGCAAGCAAATTAAAAGCAAATGGAGAGAATTTTCATCGCGATCGCGGCAATTTTTGGCGGTTTAGCCGTCGCAGGAGGAGCTTTTGCTTCCCACGCCCTTAAAGACAAATTAAGCACCAGTGCATTAGCTATATTTGAGACAGGAATCAAGTATCAAATGTATCACGCCCTCGCTCTTTTATTGGTAGCTATTCTCCTCAGTCGCATGGATATGTCCCCAGGATTCCTGACAGCTACGGGAATTGCTTTTATTGTAGGAATATTCATCTTTTCCGGCAGTTTATACACCCTCAGTTTAACCGGAATTAAATGGTTAGGAGCAATTACGCCATTAGGAGGCGTTGCTTTTCTGGTGGGTTGGGGATGTCTAGTTGTAGCCGCTTTAAAGATGAAATAAAGAGGAGAAAATGATTGCGATCGGCACAATTCTGAATCTAGATTATTTCTCCTTCATTTTAGCTGATTAACTACGTTGTTGAAGTATTTTTTTTATTCCGGCTTTTGCGGCTGCAATTGCTTCCGGAGAAGGTGTTGTTTTTTGCCAACTTTCTCGCTGTTGTAATGTCTCGCACCATTTCGTAATTTTAGGATATTCTGACAAAGAAATCCCAAAGAACAATAAAGTCGGAACAGTTGTTCCCGCAACAATATCAGCCAAAGTTAGGCGATCGCCTAGAAAATAGGGTTGATTTTCGTCGAGTTGGTCTTCAAAAAATTGTAAAACATTTGCAACTTGCTTTTGGGATTTTTCCAATTGTTCGTCAGGAACTTCAAAGTCTAAAACCTTTCGCATTAAGGGAAAAGTTGGGGGAATGAGTTCGTTTAGTGTAACCAATTCTATCATGCGAACTTTAGCAATACTTTCTGCATCCGTTGGCATGAGTTGAGGATGAGGATATTTGGCTTCTAGATAGTCAAGAATAGCCAGAGATTCAAACACTTTAAAACCATCATCAATCAGAACAGGAATATGATGAAAAGGATTAATTTTTAGAAATTCCGGTGTAAATTGTTCCCCTTGGTTCAGTTGGATAAATGTCTCCTCAAATTCTAGATTTTTCTCAAGGAGTGCAACCCAAACGCGGCGAGTATTGGAGGAAATATGACTATTGTAGAGTCTTATCATTATCTTTAATCTGAATGATGCTTTTTCCTAATTATAGCCTTAACTTTTACAAACCAATTGCTGGTAAACTATGGTTTAAACAAGCCATTGCCAATGAATCGCCACTGATGAACGAGATCATTTGCGATCGCCGAAGCGAAACCTTATCTTCCAGCATACGACGCACTAGGATGCAGATGCAATAGAGTGACAAGTTGACTCGTTCCTCACCTAGGTGCGTAGAACCAGCTACCCAAGATTCGAGGCCACCCTTGCCTGCTGTCTTGACCCCTTAATATCTAATTCAAGGAGGAATTAAACGTGGACTTTTTGTCCGATTTCCTGATGCGTTTCCTGACGCAGTTACAGTCCCCCACACTTGGCTTTCTGATTGGTGGTATAGTCGTCGCCTCCCTCGGTAGCCGACTATCAATTCCAGATGCAGCCTATAAGTTCATTGTCTTCATGCTGCTCATGAAAGTCGGCCTGACCGGTGGACAGGGGATCCGCGACTCCAATCTGGCGGAGATACTGTTGCCCGCAGTGTTCGCCGTGGCAATAGGGATCCTTATCGTATTTATCGGGCGCTACACTTTATGCGCGCTGCCGAAGGTCAAAGTCGAGGATGGCATTGCGACTGCGGGCTTGTTCGGTGCCGTGAGTGGCTCTACCCTCGCCGCCGCCCTAACGATACTGGACGTGCAAGGTGTCTCATACGAGCCTTGGGCCGCCGCCCTCTATCCCTTCATGGATATCCCAGCCCTCGTGACCGCGATCGTCTTGGCCAGCATTTATACCAAAAAGCAGCGCGATACCGCAGGCGGGTATCCCAATGAGCAGCCCGATACCGCAGGCGGGTATCCCAATGAGCAGCGCATTACTGCACGCGGGTATCCCAAGCGCGATACTGCAAGCAAGCGGGTCAAGATATGGCCTATCGTGAAGGAAAGCCTTCAAGGTTCTGCCCTATCAGCACTGCTGCTCGGCCTCGCTCTCGGCCTGCTAACCGAACCGAAAAGTGTCTATGACACCTTCTACAATCCCCTCTTCCGAGGGCTGCTTTCGGTACTGATGCTGGTAATGGGTATGGAGGCGGCTTCAAGGCTGGGCGAGCTACGCAAGGTGGGACAGTGGTACGCGATATATGCTTTTGTGGCACCACTGCTGCATGGGTTCATCGCCTTCGGTCTTGGCATGATTGCCCACTACATCACGGGATTCAGCCTTGGCGGTGTCGCGATCCTAGCCGTCATCGCTGCCTCTAGTTCAGACATCTCAGGGCCGCCCACTTTACGAGCCGGTATTCCATCGGCCAATCCCTCCGCCTACATTGGCGCGTCCACAGCCGTCGGCACGCCAGTTGCGATCGCCTTGGGAATACCGATCTTTGTCGGGCTTGCCCAGGCGCTGGGCGGCTAAATCCCAGACGGGTCTAGGTCTGTCGGCGCTCCCCTAGCCCTGCGACCAATGCGGCAGCTAGATCGGCGCGATAACGCACGGTGCTGCCGTTTTCCTAAATTTCTATGTCGTTCAATAAATACACACATCAAGAGGTAATACATAATGACCCAGCAAGCCAGCAAGCTCGTCATCGTCACGGAAAAGTTGTTGCTGAAACAAGTCGCCAAGATCATTGAGGAAGCCGGGGCTACCGGTTATACGGTGGTGGACGCTGGCGGTAAAGGCAGTCGCAACGTGCGCTCGTCGGGAGGACCCACCGTTTCCGAAACTGACTCGAATATAAAGTTCGAGGTGCTTGTCCCCACTCGGGAAATGGCCGTGAAGATTTCGGATGAGGTCGCATCGCAGTTTTTCGACGATTATTCGGGTATCGCCTATCTCTGTGACGTGATGGAGGTACTGCACGCCCACAAGTTCTAACTCAAAACCCAGCCGATCGAACCCAAAAAGCCTGGATTATGCCCCGGCTTTTTGGTGTCCGGTTTTGTGTCCGAGGATTGAGATTAATTTGGTGTAAGAACTCGCAACACTTCTACAGGATCGCAGCCATAAATCCCCGATCCCCAAACTGCATTTTGTTCGATTATTGCCCAACCGCGATCGCTTATAATGCCCACATCTAAACAAGCAGCATGAGGCAAATTTACACGAGAATCTGAGAGAAATTTTGTTACAAATTGTCTCAGTTCTATTTCCTCGCGATCGCTATGTTGAAAACCTGTTTCTCTTTGCAATTCTCCATCGCGAAGATAAAGTCAAGAACCGCTATTGGACGCTTTGCGTCAATAGCGGCTTGGAAGAATCAGTTTCCAACGCAAGTCTTGTCTACCGCTACGAGTCGTTATCTGGCACGGACTTCCAGATATTTCCCTAGTCTGGA
>NZ_JACSWA010000423.1 GCF_016888125.1 Spirulina sp. CCY15215 | reverse complement strand
TGTGGACAGCACATTTAATCTTACCGTTCAAAACCATTGTGGAACGGATGGAGTTACGCCGAATCATGCGACGTGCCAGAAGAGGACGGCGAATTAACCGTAAACTCCCCTTTGAGCAACGTTGCCATCGACAAAAGCGCTTTTCTAATCGAAGAAAAGGCAAACTTCCGCCCAGTATTCGAGCCAACCGACAATTGGAACTGCGAATAATTCGGGAGTTATTTGCCCTTTACCCCATTAGCGTCATTCATTACGAAAAAGTGATGGCAGACGTAGATAGAACCAGTGGACGAAAAGGAGCAAAATCAGGCAAAGGATTTTCTCCCGTCATGGTGGGTCAAAAGCAAATGCTCCAATGGCTATGCGAACTCGCTCCAGTCAAAGTGCATCAAGGCTGGCAACGAGACGGAAATGGCACGAGTCAACTACGAAAATGGTTAGGATTGGAAAAGAATAAAACCGACAAATCTAAGCCAGAACCCGCAACTCATGCTGTTGATGGCGTGACCTTGGCCGCCTTCGAGTTTATCGAGTGGCGAGAATGGCATACCCAAAACGCCAAGCATGGTGCATGGGTAGGAGACGTTCAAATCACCTCTGCTCCAT
>NZ_JACSWA010000422.1 GCF_016888125.1 Spirulina sp. CCY15215 | reverse complement strand
TCACGACACCTTGGAATGCGAAGCTAGTTCCCCGCTCTGTCGTTAGCAGTTAAACAATTTTAAGGTCACTGAAATAGTGCTGCTAACCTAACAAGCCCAAATAACCTTGCGGTCAGACCCCGGCGAATCGCATTCGCCTAGCGGTCGAGGGATGGCGAATCGCATTCGCCATATCCAATCGACCAAGAGAGGGAATGCTGACCAAGAGAGTCGAAGCTAACATTACCCTAGAAATAGGAGGCTCGAAAGAGCAAAACCGCTATGCGTACAGGGTTGT